>NZ_JAVRCB010000008.1:0-195651 GCF_034530955.1 Nostoc sp. DedQUE05
TGATTTCCAAAGACTGCTGGTGGAACTCAATCGCTTGTTGGTACTGTCCCAGGGACTTGTAAACATTGCCCAATGAAGTGAGAGAAGCCTGATAATTCCAGTTTTCTCTAGCGCCAATTTCTCCCCATTTACTTACCAATTGCCCATATAATTCTACTTTGTCTGCATAATAACCCCGCAAGGTTAAAAAATCATTGCAAATCCAAATACTATCAAAGGCAGAGTCATAATCTTGCAACTGATAAAAGTGATCAAAAATTTCCAAGTATTCTTTAACATCATCTTTTGTTGTCCAAGGTGGTTGTTTAGCAATTGAGCGATAATAATCAATGGCTTTTTGATGCGCCTCACTGCGATCGCCAGCCTGATACCGCACATATTCCAAAACCACAGGCTGAAATTCAAATCGCCGCTTACCATTGAGTTTTTCTACCAACAAAGAACGCTTAACCAGATTCCTCAATTCTTCCTCAATCTCTGGTGCTGAACTTCCCGGCAACATGGCCACGGCTGCGGCACTCTCAACCGCACCACGATAAACACTAATATTCAGCAATAACGCCTTTTGTAACTCATTCAACCGATTAAAACTGGCATCCAACACCAACACCATCCCCACATTTTCCCGGCGATGGATACCTACCACTTGGGAATTTGTCAACAACTGCCGCAAATTCCCTAAGCCTAAATCTGCTAACCTACTTAAATCTGGGTCTTGTGAATATTCTGCCTTTAATAAGTCTGCTACCAATCTCAACAGTAGAGGATGCCCATCTACTAATTCCACAAACTGCGTTAAATCTCCCCGAATGCCTAATACAGTTAACAGTGCTACCCCTTCATCTACTTGCAAACCTTTCAGGGGTAGCCACTCAAAACCTTTTAATTCTGGTCTTTCCCTAGTGGTGACTATTACCTTACTATTACCGCCATGTTCCACCCATGCTTGGAAAAAGTCGCCGTAAAATAGACTTCCCCACTGTCTATCAGGTTGTAATAAACTCTCCAGGTTGTCAATGATCAGTAAAAATTGTCCAGAACGTAAACACCCAACTAGCGCTTCTACTAACTGCGCTTCTTGTTCTGGAACCGGAAAGCCAAATTCACCGAGGACTTGGCGGGCTAAATCGCTAAAACCTGCGCCATAACTAACATCAGCCCAAAATCGCTTGGGGAAACCGACAATTTCATCATAAATTTTCGTAGCCAGCATCGATTTACCTGTGCCACCGATGCCTTCTATACCAATTAAAAAGGTATTCTTATCAGTTAACCGTTGCTGTATTTGGGCGATTTCTGTTTTTCGTCCCTGCCAGTAAGCCAAACTTTTGTTAGGGTTGCCTGCTTTGAGAACTCCTGGCGATTCTGGTTGAGAGATTTGTTGCAATCGCTCTAGTACTGGTTCTATTCGGTCAACAATAATCTTGACTTCTACTGCATTTATCTGTCCTACTTGAGTTACCTTACTGTCACCGTAGGCAGTGAGATTCATTTCAATGTTGTTCGAGTTATTGGGGCTGGGTTCCTCTGCCATTGCTTACAGTAGGTAAAAATTTTGCTTGATATTGTGGCTGTGAACTCGGAAGTTCGTGTTCAGAACCCGGCCGTTCCTGTTCAGAACCCGGCCATTCCTGTTCGGAACTCGGCCGTTCCTGCTTAAAACCCGGCCACTCCTGTTCGGAACTCGGCCGTTCCTGCTTAAAACCTGGCCACTCCTGTTCGGAACTCGGCTGTTCCTGCTCAGAACCCGGCCGTTCCTGTTCGGAACCCGGTCGTTCCTGCTTAGAACTCGAAACATCAAAATTTTTAGGGTGGGCAGTACTCTATCCACCCTATTCAATTAAAAACTTACTTGGTTTGCGTCAATGTTCCCAACTTGCTTCACCGTACTTTGGTCGTAAGCATTAGCACTGACCTGAATATTGTCTCCGGGTTGGTTAGTCGATGCTTGTAAAATTTTAGCTATTTCCTCTGCAAGTGCTGTATCCGCTTCTAAAATCTTCTTGAGTTGCACTCGCAAACTTGCTTGTAAATCTTCATCCTCTGGCTTTTGTGCCACATCCGTTGCTGCTTCGTTCGCTGCTTCTTTCGCCTCTACTTTGGGATGTAACTTAGCCCAAATAGCTTTGGCTTTATTCCAAACATCCTCACCTACTTTCTGAGATGCCCCTTCTACGGCTTTGTTACCCACATTTAACAAAAATGGCAGACAGGGAGCGAGAAATTTAACGAGTAGAGCTATATCCATTGGTTTATGATGTCTATCTCAGAAATGTACATTTTTACTAAGTATATTAACGCTTCTTTCCCTGTCACCTGGAAGCGAAATTTAGCTCAATAATCGCTGCCAAGTTAATTCTTTTCTCGCTTCATCCCAATGCCAACGTAATAAATTAGCGGGTTGACTCTTAGCAATTCCAGATAAACCAATCGCTTGTCTAGGTGCATCTGTAGCTAGTAAAATCGCAGTCTCCACATCACAAATTCCCCACTTCACCAAATTCTGCACTCCCACTAATAAGGGTAAAGTCGTCCCCGATAAAGTGCCATCGGCTAGTCGTGCCGTGCCGTTTTTAACTTCAATTTCCCGACTGTCCCAAGGATACACGCCATCGGGTAGCCCCAGAGGTGAAAGGGCATCACTGACGAGGAACAGCCCTTTTTCTTCATAGCTAGCGCGAAGTAATATTTGCAGCATCGTGGGCGAAACGTGTTCGCCATCAGCAATAAAACCACACATCACATCAGAATGGGTAATTGCTGCCCCTAATAATCCTGGTTCGCGATGATGCAATGGCGGCATGGCATTGAAAGCATGAGTTACCATCGTTGCACCGAGTTCAAAAGCAAGTTGCGCTTGGGCTGATGTCGCCTGAGAATGTCCTAAACTAACGGTAATTCCCAAAGAACGCAAATATGGAATTACTTCACCAGTGGGATCTAATTCCGGCGCTAAAGTTATGACTTTT
Organism: Nostoc sp. DedQUE05; assembly: GCF_034530955.1. Classification (NCBI taxonomy): domain Bacteria; kingdom Bacillati; phylum Cyanobacteriota; class Cyanophyceae; order Nostocales; family Nostocaceae; genus Nostoc; species Nostoc sp. DedQUE05. Next base: position 2,970 of record NZ_JAVRCB010000008.1, read on the forward strand.
ACGACGTGGGCATAATCTCCCAAAACCCGCTTTACCTCGTCAATTGTTAAGGGTAATAAGTACTCTGCTGGGTGTGCGCCGCACTTATGGTAATTCAAACATGGGCCTTCTAAATGGACTCCGAGAATCTTGGCACCAGCTTGTTGACAGGGGATAATATCAGCAATCACAGCAAGCGATCGCTGAATCTTTTCTACTGAAGTTGTCACAAGTGTCGGTAAAAATCCATCTACCCCGACATCCCACAAAAATTGCGTTATTTTCTGGAGTACATGAGCATTTTCAGCCGTTAAATCAGGAAATGCCAAACCCAACGCACCGTTAATTTGTAAATCAACGCCACCCAATGAAATCCAGTCACCTGCAACATCGATCGCAGATGCACAGATGTCTTTCCCGACTGTATCCATTGGCAAGATTTGCTCAATTATGCCCTCTTGATCGACCAAGAGCATCTGCAAATCTTTGTAACCAGTCACTCTAGCATTGATAATATCTACAGGATTTTGTGTTGCTTGGGTCATCACACTGAGGAGAAGATAGCTAAATCTCTCCGATTTTAGATGAAACAACCGACGATTAATCCAAAATCCAAAATCCAAAATCCAAAATTCTATGGCTCCCCTAGTTGGTATTATCATGGGCAGCGATTCCGATTTGCCCACTATGAAAGATGCGATCGCAGTTTGTGAAGAATTTGGCGTTGAGAGCGAAGTTGCGATCGTTTCGGCTCACCGCACCCCAGAACGTATGGTGCAATATGCTCAACTTGCACACCAACGCGGTATTAAGGTAATTATTGCTGGCGCCGGTGGTGCTGCCCATCTACCTGGAATGGTAGCGTCTTTAACTCCCCTTCCTGTGATCGGTGTTCCTGTACCCACTCGGAACTTACAAGGTGTAGATTCTTTGTATTCTATTTTACAGATGCCTGGTGGTATTCCTGTGGCAACAGTAGCGATTGGTAATGCCAAAAATGCTGGTCTTTTAGCAATACAAATCCTCGCAACTCATCAACCAGAATTGTTAGAAAAACTGCAACAATATCGCCAAACCTTATGTGACTCAGTAATTGCAAAGCAAGCAAAATTAGAACAATTAGGCTATGAGCAATATTTACAGCAGATGTTTTAATAAATATTAATACCAGAGCAGCAGGGAAAATGAGGGAGACAAGGGGGACAAGAGGACAAGAGGGAATTATTGAACAAATCTCTCCCTTGTCTTCCCCCTCTTCCTTGTCTACCTTGTCTCTTCTCAATGCCCAATGCCCAATGACAAATGACAAATAACAAATGACAAATGACAAACCAAACTATTCAGATTGTTGCCCGTATTATTGCTTTGCCTAACAAAGTAGAAGAACTAAAAGCTGTACTGTTGGAACTTATTGAGCCAACCCGTCAGGAGGCAGGTGCGATTAAGTATGAACTTTTGCAAAACCAATACGATCCAACAGACTTTACTTTTGTAGAAGAGTGGGCTTCTCATGAAGCCTTGAATACTCATCTAGATTCACCCCATTTCCAAGCGGCAGCAGCTAAACTCGAAGGTTTAGTGACTGCTGCACCAGATATCCGCCGCTACAATCTTTTGGCATAGTGTCATCATCCTAACTAGAAGCAGACTCTTTATTTTTGGAGATCGTTTGGAACATCTCAGCCTTAAATTCTAAGATTGAAGCGATCGCTCCAGAATCAATGCAGCATTCTGAAGTATCTTGATCCTGAGACCTTAGTCAAAAATTGAGAGCTAATGTGCCAATTGCTCGGAATGAATTGCAATGTTCCAACGGATATTTGCTTTTCTTTTGAAGGGTTTTCTGCACGGGGAGGAAAAACGGATGACCATCGCGATGGTTGGGGCATTGCTTTCTTTGAAGGAAAGGGATGTCGAATGTTTTTAGACGCTCAACCTTCTGTTGCTTCTCCGGTAGCGGAGTTTGTGCGGAGTTATCCCATCCACTCAACCCATGTCATAGCCCATATCCGCAAAGCTACTCAGGGTGAAATTGCCCTGCACAATTGCCATCCTTTCCGCAGAGAATTGTGGGGTCAGTATTGGGTGTTTGCCCACAACGGTAATTTGCCAGATTTCGATCCAGAAAATTTGGGCTTTTATCAAGCCGTAGGTGATACCGATAGTGAAAAAGCATTCTGTACGATCCTAGAAACATTGCGATCGCGCTTTCCTAAAGGTAAGCCCGATATCAAGGAACTGTACTTTGTGCTGCAAGAAATTACTGCTGTAATTGCGAAAGTAGGTATATTTAATTACTTATTATCAGATGGAGAACACTTTTTTGCTTATTGCTCAACTAATCTCAGCTACATTATTCGCCAAGCGCCCTTTGCTGCTGCTCATTTAATTGACCAAGACATGACCGTAGATTTTCGGGAAGTGACTACTGAACGCGATCGCGTCGCTGTCATTGCTACCACACCCCTGACTGACAATGAAGTTTGGACACAAATTCAACCAGGGGAATTACTAGTTTTTCAGGACGGGCTACCCCTGAAATATGGATTCAGTTAATCATAAATATTTGTTCAATTTTTCCCATTTAGATAATTTCTAAATGGGTTTTGTTTTTGATGCTATTTATATTGCAATACATCCAGTTCATCAAGCAATCAAATCCTAATGTAGAGACGCGATTTATCGCGCATTGAAAGACCAATCATCTATACCAATAACCCTCGAGCGCACAGTATTGGATGTAGCTCACTGTTGGAATTTATCAATTTATATAAAGTCCCCCAACTTAGTTGTTACCAATATATAAAATCTACCATTTATATTGGTATAGAATTATAAGTTTACACGGAATTATATTTATATTAATATAATTTCAAAAAGCTGTATTCCTTTCATACTAAAGGCTTTAGATATCTTTTATCTACTGCAAGCATTCTGTAAAAAAATGTATTGATAACAACATAAAGATCGAATCTCTAATGAATGCTACCCAATTACTTTTACTCATCGCAGTTTTCTTTCTCACAAGTGTTATAAGTGTCATTACAGGAAGCACTTCTTTAATTACCGTCCCTGTAATGTTTCAATTGAGCATTGAACCGCGTATTGCTCTTGCCACTAATATGCTGGCATTAACTTTTATGAGTGTTGGTGGTACATTGCCTTTTATTGGTAAAAAAGTAATTGACCGCAGTCGCTTGCCAATAATGATTTTATTAACACTTTTAGGCTCAATTATTGGTGCATTACTTGTTTTAGTTGTACCTTCAAAATCGATGCCTCTGATTATCTCGATTTTGATGATTGTAGTTACCGTCTTTTCAATCACCAATCGGAATGCTGGAATCGTTTCAAAAATAGGGAAACCATCACCAATAGCAGAAATTGTTGGATATGTGGCAACTTTTGTGCTTGGTGTTTATGGTGGTTTTTTTAGTGGTGGCTATGTCACTATGCTCACAGCAGCTTATGTCAGTCTATTTCGGATGACATTTGTGCAGGCGATCGCAAACACAAAATTTATCAACATTTTTTCTTCACTGATTGCCACTATTATTTTCTTTACACAGGGAATAGTTGATTACCAACTAGGTATTATTCTGAGTATTACTATGTTCATTGGTGGAGTTGTTGGATCGCGGGTTGCTCTCAGACTTAGTAACCTCTGGTTGCGCCGTATATTTCTCACTACAGTAATTTCTCTTGCACTCAAGACGTTATTTGATTTTGTTGCACTGCGTTGAGCGAAGTCGATATCTACGATGGTCACTGAGCTTGTCGAAGTGCGGACTACGCCTACGCTAGATTAGCTATTCTCTAGCAAGTTGCTTGATGCACCAGATAGTTGATTGCGATGCCTACAACGGGCCGCGCCTATGCAATTTGATAGTTGAAAGTAAAAGCATTTTTAATTTTTTACAGAACTGGTAAAATCACCATGTTCTTGATAAAGAATATGAGGTTTTTTGGTGTTTGCAACTAGATACATGGAATCATCCAGTATGATAAACACTATATAACTGTATTCCCATCAGTTATTTGTAGATTATTTAGTGGAGGAAATAGAATGAGTTTGTGGCAACGCCTACTGAAAAGGTTACAAGCGATGCCGAAGGCGGGCTACGCCTACGCGTTCAATAGAACGTATCGGTTCAGACTAAATTCGCTCAAAAGCTTTGTATCACTCTTTTTAGTAGGTACTGTATTGAGTGTAGCCCTTGCTGCCTGCTCTGGTGGAGAAACTGGGAGTACTTCTTCCTCTGAAACCCCTGCTGCTAATGCTACTCCTGTGGCTGCAAGCAAAGATAATGTTGAACTAACTTTAGTTTCCTTTGCTGTCACCAAAGCCGCTCACGAAGCAATTATTCCTAAGTTTGTAGAACAGTGGAAAAAAGATCGTAATCAAACTGTCGTCTTCAAGCAAAGCTATGGTGGTTCTGGTTCCCAAACTCGCGCTGTTATTGATGGTTTGGAAGCAGATGTTGTTCACTTAGCATTAGCTGGAGACACCACAAAGATTGAGAAGGCTGGATTGATTCAGCCGGGATGGGAGAAAGAAGTTCCCAACAATGGTATTGTCTCCAAATCTGTTGCAGCAATAGTCACTCGTTCCGGCAATCCTAAAGGCATCAAAAACTGGCAAGATTTAGCCAAAGACGGTGTGAAATTGATTACTGCTAACCCCAAAACTTCCGGTGGTGCTAAGTGGAATTTCTTAGCACTATGGGATTCTGTAATTAAAACAGGTGGCGATGAGGCGAAAGCTACTGAATTTGTGACTAAAGTTTACAAAAATGTGCCAATCTTGCCTAAAGATGCGCGGGAAGCTACTGATACATTCGCCAAGCAAGGGCAGGGTGATGTCTTAATCAACTACGAAAACGAAGTTCTTTTGGCACAACAAAAGGGCGAAAAGGTTGATTATGTTGTTCCCGATGTGAATATATCCATCGACAATCCGATCGCTGTGGTAGATAAAAACGTCGATAAGCACGGAACCCGCGAAGTTGCTGAAGGTTTTGTGAAATACCTCTATAGCCCAGAAGCACAGCAAGAGTTTGTCAAATTAGGATTCCGTCCTGTGGATGAGACTTTAGCTCAAACCAAGGAAGTTACTGACAAATTTCCCAAGCTGAAAACTCTGGGTACAGTTGCAGACTTGGGCGGTTGGGAAGCAATCGATCAGAAGTTCTTCGCAGATGGGGGCGTGTTTGACAAGATTCAAGGCAAAAAATAATTCGTAATTCGTAATACTCGCTGCGAGAAACAAGCTACGTAATTCGTAATTCTGACTCCACAACTTTCTTTTCTCCAAAATTAAAAATAGTTGGTCTGTGGTTGAATTACGTTAGCGTAGCGGTAGCGAGTCCGCGTACTCTGTAAGAGTTGCAAGCTACGCTTTTAGCGTCTCGTAGAGAGCGTCATTAGCAATTACGAACACTGGCAAAAAGCTCCTTGTGAATTTTAAATTTTGAATTTTTCACTATGACATCTGTATCTCCTTCTGTGGAAGTTGAACGCAAAACGCCATTCTGGAAGGGATTGGGACGAGTTCCTTGGACTTGGCGAATCACCATTGCATACCTGACGGTGATGTTGTTTGTCCCCATAGCTGCCATGTTTCTGAAAGCAGCTACAGAACCTCCATCTAGGTTTTGGGCGATCGCAACCAGTGATATCGCACTAGCAACATACAACGTAACTTTTGTGACGGCAATATTTGCTGCCTTACTCAATGGCGTATTTGGAACTCTGATTGCTTGGGTTCTGGTTCGCTACGACTTTCCCTTCAAGCGCTTGATTGATGCCACAGTGGATTTACCCTTTGCACTACCAACTGCCGTAGCAGGGCTAACCTTGGCAACAGTTTACAGTGATAACGGCTGGCTAGGTTCGCTACTAGCACCACTGGGAATAAAGGTATCTTTTACCCGCACAGGAGTAGCGGTAGCAATGATATTTATCTCACTACCTTTTATCGTGAGAACTGTGCAACCCGTGCTTCAGGAAATGGAACATGAAATTGAAGAAGCCGCTTGGTGTCTGGGTGCTTCTCAATGGCAGACCTTCTGGAAAGTGATTTTGCCACCTTTATTTCCCACGATTTTGACTGGTGTTGCCTTGGGTTTCTCCCGTGCAGTTGGGGAATATGGGTCAACTGTGATTATCTCTTCCAATACGCCCTATCAAGATTTGATCGCACCTGTACTGATTTTCCAACGGCTAGAGCAGTATGACTATTCTGGTGCAACAGTAATTGGCATAGTTTTACTATCAATTTCGTTGGTACTGTTATTGGCAATTAATTTCTTACAAGCATGGGCAAGGCGATATGACAGTAGATAAGCCAAGTTTTCACTCATCTGCATCTGAGACACATACGGCCAAGCCAAAAGAGCAGAAGAGTTGGGTGCCAATAGTTTTAATTGGGATAGCGATCGCTTATTTAGCCCTAGTTCAATATATCCCGGCAATTAACGTTTTTGTCCAAGCCTTTAGTAAGGGTGTTGGGCCGTTTCTATCCAACCTGACGCGACCAGCTTTTATCCATGCAGCTTGGCTGACACTGTTATTAGCTGTGATTTCTCTACCTTTAAATACGGTATTTGGTTTATGTGCAGCTTGGGCGATCGCTCGTCATAAATTTCCTGGACGCGCCGTAGTTTTGAGCATAATTGACCTGCCCTTTTCGATTTCGCCCGTAGTTGCAGGGTTAATGATTGTGCTACTTTACGGCCGGAATGGGTGGTTTGGCCCTTGGCTCCAGGCTCATGATATCAAGATTATCTTTGCCTTTCCAGGTATGGTACTGGCTACAGCCTTTGTGAGTATGCCCTTTGTGGCGCGGGAAGTGATTCCGGTTTTAGAAGAGTTTGGTAAGGATCAAGAAGAAGCTGCTAGAACTCTAGGTGCGAAAGATTGGCAAATATTTTTGCGCGTCACTCTACCTAGTATCCGTTGGGGCTTACTCTATGGTTTAATTTTGACCAATGCCAGAGCAATGGGTGAATTCGGAGCGGTTTCAGTAGTATCTGGCAACATTGCTGACCAAACCCAGAGCCTACCACTGTTTGTAGAAGACGCTTATAAACAATACGAAACTGAAGCGGCTTTCTCTGCGGCTGTACTGTTAGCGTTGTTAGCAGTAGTAACCTTGGTGCTGAAGGAGATTCTAGAACGAAAAACCCGCATTAAAGACGTTGAATAGAAAAATCAAGCAATTATAGTTATCTTTTGAATAGGATACAAGCAAATCATGGGACATGGTACGAGCTACCTAGTACCTATCAGGTAATTACCGTTAGGGTTAAGAGTAGTTCTGTACCAATCCCGATTAGGGATTGAAATAACTCAGATATGGCTACTGACAATACACTTACCAATAAGCGGATTCGACTTAGAATTCCTAAAGATTATCACCAGGAACCTGTTATTTCTCGCCTGGTGTCTGACTACGGACTGATTGTGAATATCACAGCAGCGATTTTGGGAGCAAATGCTGTCGGAGATGGTTGGTTTGACCTTGAACTACAAGGAACAGATGCACAAATTCAAAGTGGGTTAACTTATCTCCGCGATTTGGAATTGGAAGTCTGGGATGATACTAAAGCAAGCGATTGGTAAGGATTATAGCAACACAAACAGTTTATTTATCTGATTTTAAGAGAATTGCAACCCGCAGATCCCCGACTTCGTAAAAGTTGTCGGGGATCTTGTTTATGATGAATGATTCAGAATTGGTGTAGTGGTTTGTCTACAAAAGGGTATACCAAATACCGTTATCATTCTGACGTAAAATACGGTATTTTCCCTGAAGAAATTCTAGCATTCTGGGAAAATTTTTGTCGATAGTAGGCTGCTGAATATAATCAATAAAGATATAAGGAGGCTTAGATGAATCTAACTCTTCTAGAAGTTTTGTCCATTGCTCAGGCAGGAAATATTCAAGTGCCCAACCACGTAGCGATGTTGCCTGAGTCCGATTGGAGAAGTAGTAAATAGATGGATCGCCAGCTACATAAATCTTACCAGGAAGACTTCGTGGTTGGGAGATAAATTTAGCCTCTGAACGAAGAGATGGATATTTTTCTCTAAAAACAGTCTGATATTTTAATCGTGTATCTTCAGTTAAAGCAAAGTTATTATTAGCCAGAACAATGCTCTTTTTTATCAGAGTGTGCGATAAAGGGAAGAAAAACAAAAATATCAGCAGGATTGCCGTAAATGGGGAACTCAATTTTCTTAAAGACTCCCATAAAACATCTAATCCTTTAGTTGCTAAAACACCTAAAGGTACAAACAATAGTAAATAATGGTATTCCCAAAATGCCCCACGTTGTAGAACAATCACACCCCAAGCAAATATACACCAAATCACAAGTAGCAAAGTCAATATATTCTTAGACTTACGCAATGATACATCTACTGCAACAGTAGCAGCTAAAATTAGAGGGTAAAAATTATTTAAGAACCATTTGATTCCTGCAAAAAGCCCACTTGGGTTAAATTGGGAATTAGCAACAATCCGAGGTGGATATAAAAAAAATGTCTGATACAAAATTGGTAAACTATTAAACCAGGCAAAATAGCTAACAATACATAAAATAGGAAATATAATCCCCATAAAAATGGGAATAAAGATTTCTACAAATACTTTTGGAATTGGCTGCCGTTTGATCAGTAAAGAATATATCAAAATAGTTAGCCAAAAGGAAAGTAATATTAGTAAAAGTATTAATTTAAATGTGATAACGATTCCACCAATAAAGCCTGATAGTAAAAGTATAAAAAATGCTTTTCTACCTTCATATTTAAAAGATTGAGAAGTTAACCAAACACAAGTAAATAAAGGCAAACTAACCAATGCTTCCACTTGAGTCAGATGCCAAGGCTGTGAAACAGTATAGTAAACGCCAACCGTTAACAAAGGTACTAGACTTGCGATTATCGGATGCTGAAAATAGCTTTTGAGACTTAGCAACAATACTATAGACAGAAACACCATATAAATAAGTTCAAAGAGATGGATACCAATCTCATTAAAACCAAATAAAGTTCCTGCTAAAAAGTAAAAGCAAAAAATTCCTGGTTGCTTCACATCCCAAAAATCACGATAGAGTAATTTTCCTTGTTGCATCTCCAAAGCACCAAGCCGAAAAAATGCTTGATCTCCGTCAAATGGAAAAGGTAAATGTATAAGACCAATAATCACAATCCCAATCAAAACGAGAAAGTCAATTTTATTTAATTTAGTAATATTAATCATCAAACTTTATAATCAAAAGTTAACCGACTATCTTATGCTGATTAATATCCTAACAGGGTAAAGAACAAGGTAATTTTAGGATATGAATTTAAAGTTTAAAGTTTTCGCGATCGCGTCAGCACTGACCAGTCAGTTTATTAATAATTAACTCAAGTACAAACTAAGTCCTACATAGTTGCGTGTGGCTCGCTCATGTCGTTCAAGAGGTTTGCTTTCGTCCTTATCGATGGCTTTAATTTAACTAAGTACTCAGAGATTTGGTGAGCGTTCAGTTTTGATTCCAAGATAATGACGATATCAGTGAAGAGACAGATGAAATAAATTCCCAATTCGTTTATTGTCAAGTACTCTACATACATTGCTCCTAACTTACGTTAATTTGCTGATTGCTTTTTTACGGTTTTTGTGATACCTTCCTGTAGATAACAACCAAATACATTAAACCTGTAGATTTACCGTAGTTTAATAAAAAGCCAGAAATATGAAAATTTCTATCAGGCTGATATTCAACCACACACAGTTGAATTGTAGGGGCACGGCATTAACAAGATTCTCTGCCGAACCCAAAAATTGCGTAGCACTTCGGCATGGTTCGACTCCCTTCCCTGCGGAACACTACGCGAACGACTGCGCTCAGGAGCCGCTCACCAGCCGTGTTACCACCGTAGGCATGGCGATGGGAAATTAATCTGATGTCTCAGAGTAAATCTGTAGAACCCGCTTCAGTCCATAGTCGAATTCTCGTGCCTCAACGGTATAACAGGCAACCCGTAATTTCTCGACTGGTGTCTCGTTATGATTTAACCGTCAATATTAAAGCTGCATCCCTGACATCCGACAGTGACAGCGATGGCTGGTTTGATTTGGAACTTTCAGGAAATCCTCAAAAACTGACAAATAGCTTATCTTACTTGCAAGGATTAGGAGTGAATTTGCTGCAACTAGCGATCGCTAACCAAATTCAACCCAACCAGCACACTCTACCTTTCCCAAATCCAGGTAGCAAATTGAGTCCCAAAGACTCTGCATGGCTGACAAATAAATGGCAAGAACAATTCCAGCAATGGATTTCTCAGGGTCAAACCAATCGATTACGCTTGCAACTGTGTATCTTAAAATCTTATTACCAAGAACCAGTGATTTCCGAGTTAGTTTCTGGTTATGGACTAACAGTCAATATCACCAGCGCGTTACTTCAACCCGATACGCAAGATGACGGCTGGTTTGACTTGGATTTGTGGGGAAGAACAAAGCAACTCTACTCTAGCTTGAGTTATTTAGAAAAACTGGGACTACCGATTTGGCTAGATTTGTCTAGCGTTTATAGCGATGTCTACGACGGGCTACGCCTACGCTAATTAATAAAATCATCACTATTCAATGTCAGCACTAAATAACCAAAAAACCAATTCCCAAAATAGATTATCACTGCTTTCTTCAGTTTCTGAAAAAAGCCAAGTCACTCAGATTCGTTTGCGGATACATATTCCCAAATGCTATCTGCAAGCGCCCGTGATTTCGCAGTTAATTTCTACCTACGGCTTGGTAGTTAATATTACCAAAGCTGTGCTACAACAAAATACAGAAGGATGCTTTGACATTGAACTGCGGGGAACAGTGCCACAAATTTCTAGCGGTTTAGCTTACCTAGAATCCTTGAATCTTAGAATTGTGGGCAAGCCGAATGCTGACGGCGATAGCTGGTCTTACTGAAATAATTTAAATTTCATAGTACCAAATTTCTTCTTCTCGCAACACAATTCGATGTAGGGAGAGGCGATCGATCAAGCCCTCTTGCTCAAACTGCCCAAGAACACGAGTGATCGTAACACGAGTTGAACCGAGCATTTCCGCCAGGTCTTCATGAGTCAGACGCATATCTATTAAACGTCCCTTCTCAACTTCCGAACCAAACTTTTTGGATAACCATGCCAATAGCTTGATAAGCATAGTATCCACTTTTTTATGGCTACGAATGATCATCAATTCTTGAGCCTGTTGGATATGGGCAAGTAGAGTTTCTGTTAATTCAGTCCACTCTTCTAGAGGTAAAACTGTTGCCTCCACTTTAGTTAGGCATTCCATCTGATAAGGTTCTAATTTTGACAACCTTTTACCAACGACATCCCCAGGGCCCCACAATCCCAGAGCAACAGTTGTACCATCTTCCAGATAGCTAAAAGTTCTCACAAAACCCGTTTCAATCTTCCAAAGGTCGTTATGATGCTCTGGCAGAAATGACCTACGGGCAAAAAGTTGCTTAGTATTGTTACTGCTTGAACTAGATAAGCTTGTGTACAAAGACACCATATATATAAAACTATTCTCCGATAAATTAACCGTAGTATTATATTTATATCAGGTTATAAGAACCTATGGATATTTTAAAGAGGGGAGAGGGGAGAAGAGAGCAGGGGAGGCAGGGGAGCAGGGGAAGAATAACTCATGCCCAATGCCCCATGCCCAATGCCCAATGCCCCATTCCCAAAATTAAATTCCCGCACCATCAAGAAAATCTTCAATCATCCCATCAGAGTTTTTGCTCTTAGAGTTGTCAGTTAATTCGTCGCCAAGCTCAGTTGGGGACAAACTTGATTGTTCCAACTGCTCAAACTGTTTCTCTAGAGACTTGACGCGTTCAAATAAAGCACGAATGACTTCAGCTTCTACGTCGCGTACTTTATCATGATCCAGAACGTTGCTATTTAAGTTGTTCTGACGAGTTACGCGCCCTGGAATCCCAACTACTGTAGTGTTACTGGGAACATCTCGTAGTACCACAGAACCGGCTCCGATACGGACGCGATCGCCAATTTGAATATTTCCCAATACTTTTGCACCTGCTCCCACAACCACATGAGAACCTAAAGTTGGATGGCGTTTGCCGCTTTCTTTCCCAGTCCCGCCAAGGGTGACACCTTGATAAATCAGAGCATAGTCACCTACGATCGCAGTCTCGCCAATCACAACTCCCATACCGTGGTCAATAAACACTCCCTGACCAATTAATGCCCCAGGATGGATTTCAATTCCGGTTAAAAACCTACTAATATGAGAGATGAACCTTGGTATAAAGGGAATTCGAATTTTATACAACCAGTGCGCCAATCGATGAAACACTAGAGCTTGCAGTCCAGGGTAACAAAACAATACTTCTAGCCAGTTACGGGCTGCTGGATCGCGCTCAAAAATGGTTCGCAAATCAGTTATTAGCATACTCTGTTGAGATTTTTGTTGGTAGGTGAGGCTCTGAAAACAGAAACTCAGGATGATTCCCAAAAAAAAGATCGAGTCCTTATATTGGGAATTGTGTAATATCTAAATCTACGGTAAGTCGATAGAGTATAGTGTTTTTGTGGGTAATAAGTGGGATGTTATCACATTCCACAGTTGAAAAAAATTAATTTCGCATAAACTGCGATAAGTCCCCCAATTCACCGTAGTATATTGAGTACAGTGTTGAATAGCCAAAACTACGCTCTCTTGGATCTGTCTTCCAAAGTGGAATACGCGCTGCTGGCACTATTAGAACTGGCAAGCCACCACGGAAAAAAACTTCCTTTAACCATGAGCGAGATTACTGCCAAACAACCCATACCTGAGCGCTATCTGGAACAAATTTTGACCAACCTCCGGCGTGCTGGTGTGGTGCAGAGTCAACGCGGCTCTAAAGGAGGTTTCGTTTTAGTTCGGGAACCTTGGCAGATTACAATACTTGAAATTGTCACTTTGGTTGAAGGCGAGCGGAAAGAGAAAGATACCTCTAACTCTCCGACTCTGGAAAAGACTCTGGTTTATGAAGTTTGGGAGCAAGCTAACGCTGCCTCAATAGAAGTTTTGGGTCGTTATACACTCCAAGACTTGTGCGAGGAAAGAGAAACTCGCGCCCAGCAGAGTCCAATGTATTATATTTAGACACGACGGAGTACCCACATGCGGATAGCGAAAGATATCACAGAGTTAATCGGCCGAACTCCTTTAGTTCAATTAAACAAGATTCCCCAAGCGTCAGGAGCGGTTGCTCGGATTGTGGTGAAGCTAGAAAGCATGAATCCAGCATCTTCTGTGAAAGACCGGATTGGCGGGAGTATGGTGGAAACGGCAGAAGAAGCAGGCTTGATTCACCCTGGAAAAACTATTTTAGTAGAGCCGACTTCTGGAAATACAGGAATTGCGCTAGCGATGGTAGCAGCTGCCAAGGGCTACCATCTCATTCTAACGATGCCTGACACAATGAGCCACGAAAGACGATCCATGCTCAAAGCTTATGGCGCTCAACTAGAGTTAACGCCAGGGGTAGAAGGGATGCGAGGAGCGATCGCTCATGCAGAGCAGATTGTAGCTAAAACGCCCAATGCTTATATGTTGCAGCAGTTCCGCAACCCTGCTAACCCGAAAGTTCACGCCGAAACCACAGCCGAAGAAATTTGGAATGATACCGATGGAGAGGTAGATATTCTCGTGGCGGGAGTAGGTACTGGTGGGACGATTACGGGAGTTGCAGAAGTTATTAAAAAACGGAAGCCGAGTTTTCAAGCGATCGCAGTTGAACCAAGCAACAGTCCGGTATTAGCAGGCGGTAAATCAGGCCCTCACAAAATTCAAGGTATCGGCGCGGGATTTGTCCCAGCAATTTACCGTTCAGAACTGGTAGATGAAGTGATTCAGGTAGCCGATGAGCAAGCGATCGCTTACAGCCGTCGTCTCGCAAAAGAAGAAGGATTGCTATCAGGGATTTCGACTGGCGCTGCTTTATACGCGGCTATTCAAGTGGCACAACGGCCAGAAAATGCGGGTCGCCTCATCGTCACGATCCAGCCTAGCTTCGGCGAACGCTACCTCAGCACCTCACTGTTCAAAGATCCAGAAGAGAATGAGTGGTTGAGTAAAGTTTAATATTTGATTTTGTAGCGTGTGTTATACCTATTTGGATAGTTGATTAGTCACAATATATAGCGGTTCCCATTCAGATGCGGTACAACATTATATTGCGAGGTGTAGGGGCATGGCAGTGCCGTGCCCTTACAGCTATACCTCACGTAAACGAGAACCGCTATATACAGTGCAAATCATCGTTTGATAAAAGTTAAGCATACGCAATGGTGATAAGCGATCGCTTTGATTTTGAAAATTTTCCAACAGTTATTAATCTTGACCTTTTGATATATGACTCTAATCTGTCGAATGATAGGTTGGTGAGTTTTTAACAAGTCATATAATTTTTTAGTGGGTAAATTCTTTCTTGTAGCGATCGCTCCTTAATAAAGATTAGTAAACAAAATCACTTTGTACTGAAATTATTGCAATCAAATTGCAATACAAGGATTCATATTATGCATAAAATTTCCCAGCAGACTATACAAACCGCACAGAAACATGCTCAGGAATTACTTGAGCAAGGCAAAGCAGTAAAAGAGTTGGGTGAGAGTTTACAAACAGATGACCATACTAGTCACCAACAAGGCAAACGCATTGAAGATAGCGGAGAAAGTATCCAGAAGCAAGCGCAGAAAGTCAAAGATTTGACGAAAAAATTAGCAGAAGATGGCTCAACAGAAGTGTTTACAGAGGCAGTAGAGGAACATATAAATATAACTCAAACTCATATTGAAGCAATTAAGGAATTTCAAAAGACATTGCCTCTTAATGTTATAAATCGCTCCCCTAAAAAATGCGAATGAAAGTGATGGCTTTTTTATAGGTATTGTTTTGAATCCTGTCAAAAGCTGAATTCTAAGAGAACGTCTAAAAGGTTTTTTGTATACACCGAACGCTCAAAGCTCCCCTTAAAAAGAGGGACTTCAAGGTTATTCTTTACCCTTTTTTAACAGGGTAAGGGGGGATCAACCAATATTTGATACTTCTCAGACATCCTCTAACTACTAACTGGAAACAGAGCATCTTCAATTCTGCTTCTAAATTATTTTTTGTTAATGGTTAGCAATATCACTTTTTACCAAAACTGTTAAACAGCAACAACTAGCAGCTAACTTGATTGGACTCAAAGCTTCACTTTTTAATACAATAAAAGCGCCTAATCCGATAAGAACAAAAGGTACAAGATTATTTATGTAGCGAGTCAATACATTAGCGATGACTCTGTTATTAGTTAATTTGGATGCAGCGTAGCACCAAACTCCTAACAATAGAAAAAATAATCCGATAATCACTAAAAAAGTCTCTAAGTTACTACTAGCAAATAAAGGCACGTAGACACTAATATTATCGCTACCATTGGCAATTGTAACGGCTGCCACACTATAAGCTTGGGGAGAAAAAAAACTAGTAATTGTTGATGCTTCCGCTTCTTCTGTTCCAGCTATAACTTCTTTTGATGAATCTTCTTCCCGATTCACTAAACTACTGATACCTATGGACATTGGTAGTAAACCAAGTAATCCAATCCAGCTTTTTGATAAAACTAACCCACCAAACAAACCAGGAAGACTAAGAATTAACAGAACCGTAAAACCTAGAAACTGACCAGCAACTATATGCTGGGGGCGAAAATTAGCATTTATTTGAGAAAAAAACAACAATAAAATGACAATATCATCAATATTAGTGGCAATGAACGCAATTGCCCCTGTAGTCATTGCAGTAACTAACTCGCTCATATTTTAAGAGAAATATAGACATGCTTTTACGTATTGGGGAGCATCCTACTCTGTAGTCAGCTACTTTCTCTGACGCAATTCGTTCAAAAACTAATTTTTACTAATTATTAAGCAAGGCATCAAAAGCCGAAACTACATTACTTTACTCACAATTAAATTGTATACAGTATGTGTACAATTTAATTGTGGTAATTCTCGTTTTAGGCCAAACTGCTGTAGGAGAAAGAGCTATCTGCAAAGATAAAATTCTCAAAGCCAATTGTTGAAAGGGTAATGAGATTGTCATTGTTGTTGAAGGTAATATTGGCAGGGTTTAGACTATTGCTAGAAATAACACCAGATACACTAACTTCAGAACGCTTGAAAGCGCTCACATCAAGGGTATCAAAACCACTCCCGCCATCAACAATTGCAGACCCGAAGCCTTTGAAGTAGTCATTTCCAGTCCCTAGTTCAAAGCGGATACCGCCACCGATAGTGACTTTCTGTTGAACTTTATCGATATTATTGGTAGCAGTAATTTTGTCATTTCCATCGCCAGTCCTGATAATTCCTTGCCCATAAATTCCATAGGCAATACCACCAATTGTGGTTGTTGCTTGTCCAGTAAGGATGTCACGATCATTACCTGTATCAATGATGGAATCATTGAAGATGCCATAGGCTAGGATGTTTGCTTCCAAGCTGGTTGCAGAACCCTTAATCGTGTCCTTGTTTTCACCAGTAGTGATAATAGCTTTTTTAATGTTCTGTATGCCGATGCTAGTAGTGCCGATTTTAGCACCGCCGTCGCCGCTTTCGTCTACGCTCGTGTAATTACTAGTAGTGTCCTGGGCGAAACCTTCGCTACCAGTACCACCAGTACCACCAGTACCAGTGCCAGTGATAGTGTCATTTCCGTCCCCTACATCAAAACTGCCACTGTTGCTGATCCCGATTCCATTACCGCCATCGCCGCTTTCGCCTCTGAATATACTGGGGGGGATGGAAGCAGTAAAGGCATAGGCGGTACCTTCGCGACCATTACCACCAGTACCAATGCCTGTGATAGTGTCATTTCCATTCCCTGCATCAAAATTGCCACTGTTGCTGATGCCGATTCCAGTACCGCCGTCGCCACCTTTAGAATTATCGCCTCCCTGAAAGCCGCCCTGAATGCCAATACTGCCAGTACCAACGCCTGTGATAGTGTCATTTCCATACCATGCATCAAAACTGCCACTGTTGCTGATGCCGATTCCAGTATCGCCTTTACGGTCTTTAAGAGCATTGGGTGTACCAAAGACACGGAAGCCAGTGCCACCAGTACCAGTGCCAGTGATAGTGTCATTTCCGTTTCCAGCATCAAAACTACCACTGTTGCTGATGCCGATTGGAGTAACGCCAGTACTAGTGCCAGTGATAGTGTCATTTCCGTTTCCAGCTTTTAAACTGCCACTGTTGCTGATGCCAATTCCATTCCCTGCATTGAGACTACTACTGTTGTTGATGCCAGTGCCTATAAATTTCAAGCCAGTACCGATGCCGGCAATCATGTCACTTCCATCCCCTGCATAGAGAGTGCCACTGTTATTAATGCCGATGCCAATAACAGGTTTCTTAGGCTTAGTACTACCTGTGCTAGGCTTACCAGTACCAGAAATACTGTCATTTCCTGAAAACGTATTAATCACACCTCCATTTAAAATATCAATACCAATTGCCACAGATGCATTTGACTCTTCTGCGGCTAAAGTATCGATACCGGAAGTACCGATGAAATTAGGTGGAACCGTAAGTCTAGGCATTGACAAAATCCTCCTTGTGAGAATAATTACTTTGTCATTTTAAAGCTTAGTTGTGCCAGAAGGTTAAAATAATTCGTAATTAAATTAGTTGGAAATTTAGATCCCAACTTTCTTATAAACCACCAAAAAATATAATTTAGTGAGGAATTTAAACTCAATAATTACGAATTACGAATTACGAATTAGTGAATTTGGTATGGTGGTAAATCGTAGATTCTAAAAATCCAGCATGAGTCAGCTAGGGACAGCCTTCAGTGAAGGGATAATTGCCTTCATCGCCACTAACATAGATGACATCATTATCTTGTTAATATTTTTTTCACAAGTAGATGCTAATTTTCGGCGGCGGCATATCTTACTCGGTCAATATCTGGGTTTTACAGCCATTATCATCGCTAGCTTACCAGGATTTTTTGGTGGATTGGTTGTACAGCGAGAATGGATAGGATTGCTAGGACTACTACCAATTGCTATTGGTATTCAGCAATTAATATTTAGAAAAGAAGAAACTATAACAGTTCAGACAGTCAGTAGTGATTTTAGAAAGTCTACACCTACTAACCCGGTATTGTCTTTTATTCTGAGTGTTTTGCATCCTCAAACCTATAAAGTAGCAGCAGTAACGATCGCTAATGGTGGTGACAATATTAGTATATATATCCCTTTGTTCGCTGGTCATAACCTTACCAGTTTGGGAGTAATTTTAGGTATATTTTTTATCATGGTAGGGGTTTGGTGTGCGATCGCTTATTTTTTAAGTCGTCAACCTACCATTGCTAATATTTTAAGTCGCTACGGTAAAGCTGCCGTACCTTTTGTGTTAATTGGCTTGGGTCTGTTCATTATGTATGAGCGAGGTACATTCACTCTACTATCTTGGGTAAGAAGTTAATCAACGTTGGATTTTGAATGCTGGATTTGGGAGCTAAAATCTCAATTTGGTTACACTTGATGAACTAATTTCCAACTTACCATCATCAAAATGGCGTAAATAATAAACCGTAGTGGGCGCTGGGGAGCTACTTGGCAGATTTTAGCACCTAGTAACACCCCAGGCACAGAGCCTAACCATATAGGAAGTACCAAACTCCAATCAACTGTTCCCAGGCTGAGATGACCAAGGGCTGTAAACAGCAGTAAAATCGCTGCGTGTGAAATATCTGTACCCACTAACTTCCGGGCATCAAGACGGAAAAACCCAATCAGCACTAGGGCAAACATTGAACCTGAAGAGACGCTAGTTAGACCGACAAAACAGCCTAAAATTGCTCCCAAAGTAATTGTTATAAATCGACCGAAGTTAGTTTCTAAGTCTAACTTTGGCAGTTCGGGTAAATTAAATTTGGGGAAAAAAGTCAATAACAACAATTGCACTAGTGCTAACACTGTGACTAGCAAAATCATCCCACCCAGCAAACGGAGCAAGATATTATCCAGGTTATACTCACCTGTATGTTTAATGAGATGCAAAATCCCCACTCCGAATAATGAGCCTGGAACACTTCCAAAGGCCAACCATTTGACAACTTTTGTATCCAGGGTTTTTTGTTCCCAATGCTTGACGCTACCAACAACCTTCATCAATGTGGCAGCTACAACATCAGAACTCACGGCGATGGAAGGTGGAACCTGAAAAACAAAAATCAACATTGGAGTGATGAGAGAGGCTCCGCCAATTCCCGTCAAACCAACTATGATGCCAACGAAGAAGCTTAAGAATGGTAGTAATAAATAGTGCATACTCTTTGGGGGTTTGAGAAAGTCAGCTAGAACTTCACTACTAGAGAGCAATAACTCAGCCGAATCACAGCCCACTGGTAGATAGAGCTAGTCATGGCAAGTTATTGTGTTTCTCAAAAGATGAGTGACACAAGGAAAGGTTATCCAGCTAAAAGTTAGGGCAGAGGATTACTGGACAACTTAAAACCTGTCTGGAAGTTTTTGGAAGTATGACAACTGGCATTTAGCTGAAACAGACTTTGATAACTGCTTATAGGTCAGTTGTTTGACTAAAATTAACTTCTTACTGGTTTTTCTGCGGTTTTACATACAAAAGCCCGTAAAGCGATGTACTTACCGTATTTTACTTGTAAACGCCATCAAACGTCCAGCGTATTCGCTTTGTATATCGCTATATTCTCTGGATAATAGACCGCAAGTCTAATAACTCATGGAAAATTTTGTTTTTACAACCCAGCCAAAATCCTGTTTAGCAAAGCTCAAATCGCCAATATTGCTGCTGAAATTTCTGTTGATGCCAAAATTTATCATTGCCGACACTGGAGGTAGCATCAAAACTAATAGTATTTATGACCGGGTGAAATCTGCGTTGTCTGGACGTTGTGTTAACTTACTTAAGTATATTGTCTTCACTTCAAATGCCATCGTGCAAATCTATGTATGGCTTGACTTCATCAAATAAATCTTTGTTCAGAACTCAGCGTTGAAAAATACTTGACCTGCAAACATATATTATGGTAGAAACAAAAAGACTGTTCGGTCGGTAATTTTGAATTTACAGTAATTTTTAGTTCAATAAACTCACAACTCCCTACTCTAATAAATCGCTGTAATGTCCAAAGGCGAAGAAACAAAAAGTAGAATTCTCCACCAAGCAGCCGAACTGTTTAACCAACAGGGATATGCAGGCTCATCGATGTCAGACATTATGCGTGTAACTGGATTGCAGAAAGGAGGAATTTACAATCATTTCCAAAGCAAAGACGATCTCGCACTACAGGCTTTTGATTTTGCGATCGCTCGCATTAAACAGCATACTAGATTTGCATTACGAAGCAAACACCACGCAGTAGAACGTCTGCAAGCAATTATTGGGGTGTTTAGTAGCTTTGCAGAAAATCCACCGATTAAGGGCGGGTGTCCACTGCTGAATACTGCTGTGGAAAGTGATGATGCTCATCCGGCGTTGCGAGAACGTGCTCAACAAGCGATGAACTCTTGGCTACATCTAATTTGTCGAATTATTGAAAAAGGAATTGAAAAAGGTGAAATTCGCCCGGAAGTGAGTGCTGATGAAATCGCTACCATCATAATTGCAACGCTGGAAGGAGGCATAATGATCAGCAAGCTTTATGGAGATTCAATTCATATCCATAGAGTAATGAATCACCTGAATCAATACTTGAAAACTTCTCTTTAATTGAACAGACCAAGCAGTATTAAAAAATATCAAGATCAATAATGCTAGTAAATAACAACTTACACAGACCATTAGAAGTAGTATTAGCAATTCCTGTCAAAACATACGACATTGATTTTATGGGAATTGTGAGTAATATCGTGTATATCAGATGGCTAGAGGATTTACGTCTAAAGTTTTTAGATGAACATTGGCAACTCAATCAACAAATTGAGCTAGGATATACACCAATTCTAGCTGGGACTGAAATTGAATATAAACGTCCAATAAAGATTATCGATCGAGTGATTGGACGTTTATGGCTGAGTGGTTTAGGACGCTTAAAGTGGACTGTGCAAGCTGAAATTTTATCTAACAATGAGTTAGCAGCAGTAGCTAGTCAGAAGGGTGGTTTTGTCAGTCTGCAAAATAATCGTCTTATTCCCATTCCAGAGGAATTACAGAAAAAATATTTACAATATCAACAAGGGATTCAGAAAATTTAATAATTAGGAATACTTCGATATTTTTTTGAGTTTTTACAGACTATTCGGTTTGTTTGTAAACATAATCTGGACTATAACACCGATTCTTGATGAATACGCGAAATAACCCCAATGCCTATGGCATCTCCCCTTGCTAAGAGCAGATGGGGAGGTGTCCTCTCATTCCCACTTCTTGCAAAAGTCGGGAAAAGGTATGGAATTTTCCCTTTTATTGTCAATCTCGTAAATATACGGGAACTTCTTGTTTTGAATTTTGGTCACTTTATGTCACTTTGAACAGCAAAGCGGTTCTGACTCCAATAGATTAGGTATAGTCTATAGTCACAACTCAGGCATTACAGCCTTATATGTCGTCCAATTTAACTGACCCTAACTCTTCGCTAAATCACTGTACTCATCCAAAGGTATATACCAATGCTGTTATCCGTTGTCAGCTTTTCCTGAATTGTCTTTATATATACAATCATTCCACTTTCTTAGTCAGATTAACGCAGACTTAAAGCACTTTCAAATCGCTAAAATGTATGTTTGCTTATAGAACAATTTCGTCATATCCAACCAAATATTACCATAATTCTTTATATGTATGCTAAAAGTTTATGAAAGCTATATCAAACGACACTTTAAACACTTTTGCACCCAAAAACCTCTATACTAGACTAGACTTTGATAAATTTGAGAGTTTTGTTAATTGCAACACCAAAAACTATCAATTTTTAGATGAAATACTAGCGTATCTTATAGTCTATAGTTTTTAAAGTTTAGTCAAAACTATATCCAGTATCATCAAAAAACTGGAAACTTCATGTGGTGCAAAAATCAAGTGGGGAGTGAAAACATGAATTTACGTAGAGATGCATTGCAAATCCTCAAAGAAACTAGCCGAACTTTTTATATTCCAATTAGTGTTTTACCGCCAGGATTGCAAGAAGCAGTAGCATCAGCATATTTGTGTATGCGTGCTATTGATGAAATTGAAGATCATCCCGAACTAGATAACGCTACTAAAGCAAAGCTGTTAAGAACGATTAGCTTGACATTACAGGCAGGAGTTGATGGCTTTGCGGTAGATGCTTTCTTTGCAGGATTTAGTGGGTATGAGAATTCATTAGAAGAAGTCACTTTGAGGATTAGAGAATGGTCACTGCTAGCACCAGACACCATTGCACCTCGAATTTGGGATGCCACTGCTGCAATGGCAGACCGGATGGCTTATTGGGCAGAAAAAAACTGGAAAATTTATACAGAATCTGATTTAGATCGTTATACCTTTGGAGTTGCAGGTGCAGTGGGACTGTTACTTTCTGACTTATGGACTTGGTATGATGGAACACAAACGAACCGTACCCAGGCGATTGGGTTTGGTCGCGGTTTACAAGCAGTTAATATCCTGCGTAACCATACTGAAGATTTGGGGCGTGGGGTAGAATTCTTCCCAGAAGGTTGGAGTGCAGAAAATATGCAAGACTATGCCCGACGCAATCTAGCCCTGGCAGAAGCTTATATCAAAGACCTTCCTACCGGGCCAGCCTTAGATTTTTGTCAAATCCCCTTCACTTTGGCAAACGGCACTCTTGACGCCCTTGCTAATGGTAAAGAGAAACTCAGCCGCAGTGATGTTTTTGCACTTATCGAACAGCTGATTAGTGTGAACATGAAAGCTAGCTAATAATCTCTTAAGGACTAATGAAGATGATTCTAAATTGCCTCCAAATTTGGGCATCCAAAATTCTACAGCGACTTTCTGTAGGGTAGCCAGTGCGGTTTTCTCCCTTGGCGTTAGGTTAGCCTCTCCCTTTAGGAGGAAGGGGAGACGCTAAAAGCAATAGCGCAGCGTAAAGCCTTCTCTTCTCCCAAAGGGAGACGCTACACGTAGCTTGCTTCCACAAAGTGGTACGAGAGGCTTGTCTGCGACCCGCACTCGCGTTAGCCAACGGCATAGCAACTCTTAGAGAGGCTGCGCCAATGCTTAGAGCGAGTCCGCGAGCGTCTGGGGTTTCCCCAAATTAGTAACTGGTGTTAGGCACTGCCCTTCAATACCTTTTAATACCAATTTTCCCATACAAAAACCAGATTAAAGCTGATTTTCTGAATGGGATAATAGCGCGATGAACGCCACAAGCCTTGAGAGAGCGTTATTAGGAATTACGAATTGCTAGAAAATAGCATAAACAGTATTTGCCAATGTAAGTATAATAAATAATCTTGTTTAGCGATCGCTTTAGGTAATCTCAGTTAAACTTTAGGAACTCTTCAAAGGATTTCCAGCAAAAATTACCTGGCAAGAGTTGATTAATGTCTAAATAATTGGAAGGGAGTATAACACTCCCCGTGATTATTCGTGCAGCGAGTTGAGAGTGCATGAGCTACTGCTTAAATCCTACCTGTTCCAATCCAGAAAATTTGGTATATAGCCAAAGGTGTCAGTCTTGTGGCTCGCAACTACTGTTGCGCGATCGTTATCAGGCAATCCAACCATTAGGTCAGGGTGGCTTTGGAGCGACCTTCCTAGCCAACGATCGAGGCTTACCAGGAGAACCGAGTTGCGTAATCAAACAATTACGCCCATCAGGAAGCGCCCCACACGTTTTACAGATGGCCAGAGAACTCTTTGAACGAGAAGCCAAAACTCTAGGTAAGATTGGCAATCATCCCCAAGTGCCAAGATTGTTAGACTATTTTGAAGATAGTGAGCAATTCTACTTAGTTCAAGAATATATCAGTGGTGACACCTTGCAAGAGGAGGTCAAACTTAACGGCATCTTGAGCGAAACCGGAGTCAAGCAATTTTTGAGCGAGATTTTGCCACTGTTGCAATACATCCACGATCAAAAGGTGATTCACCGTGATATTAAGCCAGCCAACTTAATCCGCCGCACTCAAGATGCCAGAATGGTACTCATCGACTTTGGTGCCGTCAAGAACCAAATTAGCCAAAGTGCGACAGGCCCATCAGGACAGACAGCATTAACTGCGTATGCTATTGGTACTCCTGGTTTTGCACCTCCAGAGCAAATGGCTATGCGTCCAGTCTACGCCAGTGATATTTATGCACTAGGTGTGACATGCATTTATTTACTGACTAGCAAAACTCCTAAAGATTTAGATTACAATCCCAACACTGGCGAGATGATGTGGGAGCAGCTTGTGCAAGTGAGCGATCACTTAGGCAATGTGTTGCGAAGAATGTTAGAGGTGTCTGTACGTAATCGCTATCAGTCAGCGGCAGAAGTTCTCAGAGCATTGGAAATAGAACCATACTTAGATAGTTTAGCAAAGGGTTTGCTGACTAAATCTGATAATCGATCTAAAGAGCGAACATATAACCACCTGGAAAATTCTGCTGTTTTATGTAACAACCCTGCTGCTACCAACACTGGAGTGGCACAGGTAGCGGCAGCGATTCGTGCTAGACGAGCCAAGGCAGCGGAAGCTGCGGGATTACACCAGGGTTCTGGGATGGCCAAATCAACGACTTTCAGTAGCAACAGCAATGGTTCACAAAGTCAAAATTCTAAAGTTGGGCGGAAGTTAGATACCCAAGGTTTATTAACAGCTTATCTGAAGGGAAGACGAGATTTTGCCTTACACAATTTAAATTTGCTAAATCTGCAAGGTGCTGATTTATCTCAAACAAATTTCCATTCTGCTCAATTACAAAAAACCAATCTTCAGGGAGCAAATCTTCACAATAGTGACTTTGGCAGAGCCAGTCTAACTCGAGCAAATCTTAAGGATGCTAATTTAAGCAAAGCATACTTTAACCATGCTGATTTAGAAGGAGCAGACCTGCGAGGCGCAGACCTTAGTAATGCTTATCTCAGCAATGCTAACCTCCGAGGAGCAAATCTGTGTGGTGCTAATCTCACCAGTGCCAAAATTTCTGATGAGCAGCTAGCACTAGCAAAAACTAATTGGATGACTGTGCGTCCCAATGGAAAACGAGGCCTGTTGTGATTTTAAAATGTCAACTACCCCGATTTATAGACGGATAGAATTTCCTAATTCATCGGGAATAGCCTCTTTTGTCGCCCTATTTCTATGCGAATATTCTCCTATATTAGGTTTTAGATTATCCTGACGGATGAATCCTTTTTCTTAAAATCAATTATTTGAGATTAGCAGAATAGCCTTAACCCCCTGCTTTTAAGCTCTCCGTTTTTATTAACAATTTTAAAACACTTATTTTATCAGCATCATAATGCTGAAATTTTCTTATATATGGGAAAATTAGCCCTGATTATTCTCGATAAAACTTAGATTTATTCAAAATCGAACAAATATGTATAATGTTTAGGTTGATCGATGACTATCACTCTCACGAATATTAAGAAATATCCAAATATCTAGCAAAAATACGTAGATATTTGTTATTTCTTCATGAAATCTTTATAATTTTTATCTGTTACAAATAACAAATGATTATTTACAATAAACAATAAAGCATCATGATAATTTTCTAAAGGTATTTATATGCTTTTTCTGGCTATAAATAACAGAGAATCCCAAACCTAAAATTTGTAAATAAAATAGCACGATCCTAAACCACTAAATTTTTCAGATGGTAGTAAAAAGCAAAAAATCAATTATCCCTGATTGTCGGCTGGAGATGTATATTACAACTGAAATCAGGTAGTATAAGGTTTACGTATAATGACTGACTTTGCACAAACGGAAATAGAACGGCGATTAACTTTATATCAAGTATTCCTCAAGGTGTATGAACACCACAGCAGCCTTCTAGATGAAATTCTTCAGCTAGAAAACCTATCTCAACCGTCGTTGAGGAGAGTCAAGGCGGGTTACGTACATGGCGTAGTGGATAGTGCTGCTGTTTATTTGATGACTAACTTGGGCGACAATCAGACTCAGAGTTTACGACAGCCACAACAAATCTGGACGATAGGTCGTAATCGCACCAGTGGTATTTGCATTGCTGACAATCATCTGTCTCGTCGCCACGCTGCTATTCAGCATATTGACGAGCAAGGCTTTTACTTAATTGATTTCAACAGTACCAATGGCTCGTTTGTGAATAGTAATCGCGTTGTTAGGCCGATTAAGCTTAAAGACGGCGATCGCATCCGTCTAGGAAATATGACTTTTGATTTTTTTGTGACTTCTACCTACCGCGTTCTGCCAACTGTTGCAATCGATTTATTGATGCAGCTTGTGCATCGAAGGAATAATCATACAGTGGATATACTTAGTTATTCCCAGAATAGACAAAAACCTCTAATTGAAAAACCAGATTCTAATTTAGAGGCTTTCAGAAATTTCGGAATAGTTGAGAAGCTTGAAAATTTTTATGACAACTTCAGTTCAGAACAGAAATCAGAAATTTTAGACCGCCTGTTTACCACACAATTACCGTCTAATCCCAACCAGCTAAAAAATTGGAACTTCTAACTGTTTTCAATTGCTTCGGGAGTGCTGTTAGCGGTAGCCTGATATTTAGTCTGTTAGTCTGTGCTGAGAAGGTAAGGTTTGCTGAGGCAGACAAATAGTGAAAGTTAAAAGGAAACTCGTCAAAATATATAAAAAAAATTAAGAATGTGATTAAATATCATAGCAATCATTTTGGAGTGGCGTCTCTAGCTCACAATAAAAAGAAAGCGATTCAGGAATTGAGTGAGTAAGTTATGCTCTATCCTGGGAACAGGAAGATACTCAAGGTCTACCAGGAGTAACAACAAGAGTAGTGATAGTGATTTACTCCGGTTATGTAGCTCACCGCTATGCGTCTAGGGCAAAAAAACCCCCAGTGGGTGTTAACCTACTAGGGGAGTTAGTTATCAGGGTGCATCTACCAATTAAGTGTTCTCAGGTTGAAGACCATACTCCGGATAAATTTGGACAAAGGTCAGTTATTTTTTAAATAAAAAAACCCCCAGTGGGTGTTAGCCTACTAGGGGAGTGAGTTATCAGGGTGCATCTACCAATAATCTTTTCTAGGGGCAGCTAGCATCTTCCGGGAAAAATGAACTAAATCAGAGGCGATGGCGATGTCTATAACAGGCTGTAACGTTCGTACCTCTATGGAGAAGCAAGGTACGCGTAGCATCTCTAAGAGGAAAAGACTCGCTAACATTTCTCTACGAAACGCAAATGCGTCTCGCTATTGGTAACGCAAGTAGTAGAAAAAACTCCCAGTGGATGTTAACCTATCAGGGGAGTGAGTTATCAGAGTCAGTTATTTTTTTAATAAAAA
The DNA here is from genome assembly GCF_034530955.1 of Nostoc sp. DedQUE05. Taxonomy (NCBI): domain Bacteria; kingdom Bacillati; phylum Cyanobacteriota; class Cyanophyceae; order Nostocales; family Nostocaceae; genus Nostoc; species Nostoc sp. DedQUE05. The sequence continues at coordinate 30,474 of NZ_JAVRCB010000008.1, forward strand.
AACCCCCAGTGGGTGTTAACCTACTAGGAGAGTGAGTTATCAGGGTGCATCTACCAATAATCTTTTCTAGGGGCAGCTAGCATCTTCCGGGAAAAATGAACTAAATCAGAGGCGATGTCTACAATAATGGGCTGTAAAGCTCGTACCTCTATGGAAAAGGAGGAAAAGACTCGCTAATATTTCTTTACGAAACGCAAATGCGTCTCGCTATTGGTAACGCAAGTAGTAGAAAAAACTCCCAGTGGATGTTAACCTATCAGGGGAGTGAGTTATCAGAGTCAGTTATTTTTTTAATAAAAAAACCCCCAGTGGGTGTTAACCTACTAGGAGAGTGAGTTATCAGGGTGCATCTACCAATAATCTTTTCTAGGGGCAGATAGCATCTTCCGGGAAAAATGAACTAAATCAGAGTTGATGTCTACGATGGGCTGTAAAGCTCGTACCTCTATGGAAAAGCAAGCTACGCGTAGCATCTTTGAGAGGAAAAGACTCGCTTACATTTCTCTACGAGAGGCATTTGCGATCGCTATCAGTGATGCAATTAAAAAAACCCCCCAGTGGGTGTTAACCAACCAGGGGAGTGAGTTATCAGGGTGCATCTACCAATAATCTTTTCTAAAATAAATGGGTCGCTACCGGATAAATTAGCAGAAGTTGAAGTTGTTACTGTTTGTCGATGGAAGAAAAACCTTAGAGGGGTTAGTTATCAGGACAGACCTACCAATTAAACGATCGGTGCGCTGCTTTACAAAATGGGTGTTTCAGGGTTAATCAATAGGACTCAATTTTCATAAAAAAACCCCCCAGTGGGCGTTAGCCAACCAGGGGAGCTAGTTATCAGGGTGCATCTACCACTTAAATGTTCTAGGTTTAACCACCATGCTCCGGATAAATTTATGAGAAAATTGATTGTTATCGTGTCTCAAAAAAACCAAAGTGGATATTAACTCAATTAGGGGAGTTAAAGATCGAGGGACATCCATCTATTAATCAAGTATTCTAGGATTAAGCACTATTTTCTGGTAGAGAATATCTGCGTCAGAAGTTGCTGTTGTTTGCCAAAAATAAAAAAACCCCCAGTGGGTGTTAGCCAACTAGGGGAGTTGAAGATCAAGGTGCATCTACCAATTAAGTGTTCTAGACCCAGGTAATCCGATCCGGATAAAGTTGTAAAGGCAGAAAAACCAAAACGACACCGAATCAGAAACATTCAGGGGCAGGATGCATCTAAATTATCAGAGGAAGCGAAAAATCGACTTGAAACTTTCGCGTTTCAAACCAGATTTAGGAGGCGGACAGGAGAAACTGTGACCCAGGAATTCCACATTTCGGTAACTCCTGTAGGGCAAAATGACTACTTGGTGCGGACGGAACAAGTCGCGCCTGGGGTACCATTGGCAGAAGAATTGGTGACTTGGCCTATAGCTGATTGGTTGATGGCTGCTGGGCATTTGATGAATGACCCGTTGAATTCGGTGTTGCAAGGAGATCCATTTACCTCTGGCGGGCATGAAAGTGATATTGCCAGAAACTCTGTGAATTTGGTGGCGTTGGGTCAACAATTTTATAACGCCCTATTTCAAGGCACTCTCAGAGATAGTTGGATTACTGCCCAAGGTATTGCTCAGAACCATCAACAAGTACTACGCTTACGCTTGGGGCTAAAAGACACTAGATTAGCTCGTTTGCCTTGGGAAGTGATGCACGCAGGCGATCGCCCTCTGGCTACTGGGCCTTATGTGGCTTTTTCTCGCTTCCAAAGTGGAATTTTGGGGGCTTCTCCTTTGCGATCCCTGCGGGGGGCTACGCCTACGCAAAATATGCCCACACCACCAGAACAAGGTGGTGTCAGAGTCTTGATGGTAATTGCTTCTCCCTCAGATCAAGTCCGTCTTGACTTACAGAAACAAGAAGCAATTAAACTGCAAGCGGAACTTCACCGTCAAACGTCACGACTTGGTGAAAGTCGGAATCGTTTCCCAGAAATTGAACTTACTGTCTTAGACCAACCAGGACGGGAAGAACTGACGCAAGCCCTAGAACAAGGTAGATATCACGTTCTCCATTACTCTGGTCATAGTAACTTAGGCGCAAATGGGGGAGAAATTTATCTTGTTAGTCGCAGAACTGGCTTAACGGAAATCTTAACTGGGGACGATTTGGCAGGTTTGCTCGTCAACAATAATATCCAAATGGCAGTGTTTAATTCCTGCTTGGGGGCATACACAGCAGCGTCTAATCCCTCTGGAGATACTGGCGAACGAAACTTAGCGGAAAGTCTGGTGAAGCGCGGAATTAGAAGCGTTTTGGCGATGTCAGAACGGATTCCTGATGAAGTGGCGTTGACGCTCACACAATTGTTTTACCGCAATTTAAATCAGGGATATCCAGTAGATTTGTGTGTAAGTCGGGTGCGCCAAGGATTAATTTCTGCTTATGGTTCTCACCAGATGTACTGGGCATTACCGATTTTATATCTCCAACCAGAATTTGACGGTTTTTTAAGTCAGGAAACTGAGGTATCTACAAGTACAGATTCGCTGAATCAGTATAGTTCGCCTTTAGGGGTAACTTCCATGATGTACCCTGGTATACCTGATGATAGCGAGATGCCTTTAGGAATGGAAGATATGATTCCTAGTGGTTTGACGCGGGATTCTGGGTTGGACTGGCTAGGTGAAGATACTTGGGGCGATCTGGTTGATGAAATTGAGTATGATGACCCAAGCTATGAAGAAGATTCTGCGATCGTTTCGGATTTGTTTCGTCAGCTAGATAACCAAAAACCTGCAACTGAACCGGATCGACAAATTAGCGAAAATAGTCTTCACCAAAGCCAGATTTCAGAGGAAACGACTTCCTCAGAAGAGTCAGCAGATTTGTGGGGAGAAGTTCCCCCACCGCCACCTCCAACTCCTGGGAACCTTGAAGAAAATTGGCAAAATTCTAATTTTTCGCTATCGCAACCACCTCCGCCAAGAAATCGTACCCGTCGCCGCAAGTTGTGGCCGATTGTGGGTGTTGTGGGGATCGGTGCGATCGCAGCAGCGATCGGTTTAAATTGGTGGCAAAATCGCCCCCAAGCACTGCCTAAAATACCAGAAATTCCCGCCCAGTCTCTACCTGATTCTCGACCGATTCAAAAGCAGCCGAATATCGATTTAGGAATAGAAGCAACTGGAATTGTCACCGCTACTGCTACGGAAAAATTGAGTCAGGGTGACTTGCAAGGTGGGTTATTGGCTGTAGAAGAACTACTGAATCGCGGCGCACTGGCTGCGGCTGAAACTTCCTTAAAACTAATTCCTAGTAAACAAGCTGACGATCCATCTGTGAATTTTTACAAGGGGCGATTGGCGTGGCAGTCGATCCAAACTGGAGACAATAACTATAGCGTCGATGATGCCCGTCGTTATTGGGAAACTGCTGCCAAAGCTAAACCCGAATCGCTTTTGTATAATAACGCTTTGGGATTTGCCTACTACACAGAAGGCAATCTGAATCGAGCCAATGATGCTTGGTTCAAGGCTTTGAATTTAGCTCTCAAAGAACAAAACACAAATTCAACATCCAGAAATACAGCAGTTCCTCAAGATGCTTTAACTTCTTATGCTGGTTTAGCTCTTGGATTGTATAAATCTGCACTTAGTCAATCTAATGGAAAGCAGACGCAATATTTGAATGAAGCGATCAAATTGCGGCAAACGGTTCTCAAGTCAGATCGAGAAAATTTCCAGGTAGATAAATTAGCTAAAAATTGGCTGTGGACGGAGAAGGCGATTGAAGATTGGCGATCGCTCCTTCAAGAAAAAGGCGAAGAACAGTAATCAGTTGGTGCGTGTAAATATTTTTCGTTGGGATCAGGCAAGAGGCAGGAGGGAAGAGGGTTTTAGCAACGCTAATGCTAAAACCCCGTATAGGTTTTAGCTTCCCTAATAGGGATTTTGATGAATTGCAATAATATGATCTTTTTTCTCTGCCAATAACTCAAGTAGTTTCAATCCCTAATAGGGATTTTGATGAATTGCAATGCTGCACCAGGGCGGGGTCTTTTTCTAGCATTTTGTTGTTTCAATCCCTAATAGGGATTTTGATGAATTGCAATTCTGATTTGCCCACCAACTTGAAGCCAGCTTTCTCGTTTCAATCCCTAATAGGGATTTTGATGAATTGCAATAAAAATATCCCTACTACATCTAAGTGGTGGATTGAGGTTTCAATCCCTAATAGGGATTTTGATGAATTGCAATTAGCCGAGCTTGAAAAGCTGGAAGTAGAGATTTAGTACTAGTTTCAATCCCTAATAGGGATTTTGATGAATTGCAATTTAGCGATCGCTTCATTTAGTAAAAATATTTCCGTTTCAATCCCTAATAGGGATTTTGATGAATTGCAATGAGCTTTATTCTCCTTTGCTTGCAAAAAGAATTAGTTTCAATCCCTAATAGGGATTTTGATGAATTGCAATCGTTTTTTCTCCTCCGTGTATTTAGATTGCTTCTGTGTTTCAATCCCTAATAGGGATTTTGATGAATTGCAATAGCGGGAGCCTGAAAGCCAAGCTGTATTTAGTTTTCAAGGTGCGGTTGCGCGATTCTGGAGCCATCATAGCATTAGAGAATTCCTTTGGGAAGAGTGCCGAGAAAAGTTAAAGGCTGACATCCTAGTTTTTGTAAGCATTTCAGAGATTGCGCGGATGATAATTGGGTGATGAGTGGGGTGAAATGCTTACTGGGATTGAGATAGAAGCAATTTTTTGGGGCTGTGGAATTTGTACACCTACCCATTCGCGCATTTGACATACAGTAACTCTATGAGAGATACGATCGCTAAAAATAATCTAATGGTGATGGGGGGCGCGATCGCTGCCTTCGGAGTCAGAAATCTCAATCTTTAATATGCTTATAGCCTCCCACATCACACACAACAACACTTGTAATTTTAGTCTTGAGACTCCTCAGAGATAGATTCTGATTCGGTTTCAAGTTCTTCTGTTTTAACTTTGGGGGTTGGAGGTTTAACCGGTTTTGGGCCACGCGCTAGTGCAGGATTCACCGGTGGTCTGCTTTCATCCCTAGATGACGAGCCTTTTTTCCCTTTGTCAGACGAGCGGTCGCGGTTCGGTTTTGAGCTTTTGGGGTTAGATTCAATCGGGGTTACAGAATCCGAATTTTCGGAATTGCTGTCAGTGTTTGCTTGAGCCTGACGTTCCGATTTCTTAATTGGACGTTCTACCATTGTTGATTTTTGTAAATTTATCTGTATGGTACATCGGTTTGGTGACTATCAGACTGTTGAGTAGCATTTTTAAAGATTTTATTGTTGGAATTTCTGAGTAGCTGTGGAGAGTTGTTTTGACAAAAAAGCAGCCAACAAACTTTATTAATTAACTCACTAAATTAAAATATGGGTGCGTTATCCATAGCTAAACGCACCCAACAACTATTAAACAAAATCAGGTCGTGCCTGTTGCCTTGATTTGAACTTTTCCTCTAGAACTGCCCAATTTTCTTGCTCAATTAAGTTAGTCAACTCATCAAGGCTTTGACGATATTGTTGTAGCGATCGCAGCAATGCTTGACGATTATACCGCGCCATCATTACGCCCAACTCTGGATTCCCGCCACCCACACGACTGGTATCCCGAAAACCCGAACTAGCTAACTTTTGGGCTAATTGTAAAACATCGGGGTCAGTTTCGCTCAAACAAGCAGCAATCAACGAGGAACTAACCATCACCGGTAAATGGGAAATCCAACTCACAGCGCGGTCGTGCTGCTCTGGTTGACAAAAATAGATGTTAGCTCCGAGCGATCGCACAATTTCTTCTACAACTGTAATTGCATTAGTTGGGGTTGTCGTTATCGGTGTTAATACATAAGGTTTATCAACAAATAAATCTCGCTGTGCAGCTTCTATCCCACTATCTGTTCTGCCCGCCATTGGATGACCGCCGATAAAATTTTTCCAAAGGGGAGTAATATCCTTGACTATCTGTGCTTTCGCTGAACCTACATCAGTGACGACTGTAGCCGTAGGCAAATGAGCGACTAACTGTTCAAATTGGGGCACAATAAGGGCTAGAGGTGTACAAATAAATACAACTTCTGCGGCTGCTAATAGGCTCAGATCGACTGATGCTTCATCAACACTGCCCAAGGTAACTGCCTTTTGACAGGTTGCTTCACGGCGACTAACTCCTAAGATATGATGTCCTTGCGATCGCAAATCAAAACCCAAAGATCCGCCTATCAGTCCCAATCCTAAAATTCCAATATTCATTTTTGATTTTGACATTCCGTTTTTTATGACTTTACCAACTATTAAAGTTGGCATCCAAGGGGTAGCATCAATGACTGTAGAGGAATTACTGGAACAATACGCAGCAGGAGTCTTAAACTTTAGTGGTGTTGACCTCCCAGAAGCAAACCTGAGTGGAGTAAAACTCAGTGGTGTAAATCTGAGCGATGCTAATTTGAGTATAGTCAACCTGAGTGGCGCGAATCTGAGTGAAGCTAACTTGAGCAATGTCAAGCTGAATGTAGCTAGACTGAGTGGTGCAAATCTATGCAGCGCCATCCTTAATAACGCCAGTCTCAACGTCGCTAATTTGATTCGAGCGGATTTAAGTCGCGCTCAACTGAGAGGAGCTTCATTAATCCGCACCGAGTTAGTTCGCGCTGACCTCAGTCGCGCTGATTTGTTGGAAGCCGATCTCACCAGTGCTGATTTGCGAGAAGCGACACTCCGCCAAGCAAATCTCCGTCACGCTAACTTGAGTGAGGCGATCTTGAGAGGTGCTTCTTTAACTGGAGCCAACTTAGAGATGGCTAACTTAAACGCCAGTGACCTCAGTCGTTCTGACTTGAGCGGTGCAAATTTGCGAGATGCCGAACTCAGACAAGCCAATCTCAGCCATGCTAACTTGAGCGGGGCTGATTTGAGTGGTGCAAATCTCCGGTGGGCTGATTTGAGCAGCGCAAATCTCCGGTGGGCAGATTTAAGCGGCGCAAAATTGAGCGGGGCTGATTTAATTGGCGCAGATTTAAGCAATGCCAATTTAACAAATACAAGTTTAGTCCACGCTAATTTAACTCAGGCAAAATTAATTAGAGCAGAATGGATCGGTGCTGACTTAACAGGAGCAACTTTAACAGGAGCCAAGCTTTATGCCACTTCCAGATTTGGCTTAAAAACCGAAGGCATAGTTTGTGAATGGGTCGATCTTAGCCCAAATGGCGATCGCTCCATTGTCCAAAATTTCCATTCTGAAGAGTCACGAGATTTTTTTAACGAAACACCGCCAACAATTCGGATTATTGTTGATGCAGCTCTAGAACATGAAGCCAATTTTGCGATCGCTGGCGCTTACTACCAAATTGCTCAAGAATATCGAGGGTTGAAACAACCTCCAAGCATCGAAAGTGGTCGTCGCCGGACTATTTTCACCTTTCATGTAGATAGCGACGAAGCGTTATTTCCCACTGCTTACATTGTCATTCTTCCCTTTCTAGATGCGGCATCTACTCAAAAAAATATTTCCAGTATAGTGGAAATGATTAACAGTGAAGTTATTGCAAAGCAAGACTTAAAATCGCCTCAGATAGTGAAACAATTAAATACTCTTTTTGAACAAGCTATGAATCAGGCTACAACAATTAAACAGATGAAAAAAAATATCGAAGTAGCCGCAAAATTAAATTTTTGTAAAGCCCCAACCCAAATAGTTTTAACAAATTCCAGTGCCCACACTTTGATTGTTTATGACCATCCCAACTTTGGAAAAAGATTTATTAATCGCTCTGCTCTTAATGCTTCAGCTTATGATATGTCTAGTGATTCAACAAAAAATATATTACCTTCATTAGATATTATTATAGATTTTGTTAAAGGATTTCATTATATTAATCATTAGTTATGGAGATTGGACATTGGGGAGGCAGTGCGGTCTTGCGGTCTCCCCAAGTGGAGCAACTGCCGTCATTGGGCATCGGGGATTGAACTAATGACCAATGACCAATGACCAATGACCAATGACAAATGACAAATGACAAAATTTTGGAGGAAAAAATGAGCAATCTTTTTAATAAAATGATCGGTCGAACTCGCTATGTCGTGTTTCGCCTATTTCTGCATTTAGGGGGAGGTGAAGTAGCGCCAATTTTGGGAGTGTTAAATAGTGCAGGACGAGATGCGATCGATGCCGATGGCGATTTAGAAGTTTTAGGAGAAGGATTGGTAGAAATCAGCCAAACCCTGCTGCAATACGATGAATATTGGCTTTCTGCTGCTAACGAAGGTGACGTATTTTTTAATGAGGGCGAAGCGGGAGATTACGTGAATGAATTATTTACTGACTCTGCCGAAAGATATCTCAGCGAACCAGATTACGCTTCCAATGGATCGAATGAACCTTTATCTATACCTGTAACCCGCAACGTCATTGTGATGATTACAGTAGCTTATGAAGGAGAAGTACCAGATTTGGAAACCGATCTTTCTAACGTTCAGGCGCTCAAGGAAGGATTGAAAGCATTGATAAATTTGCATTATAAACATAGATTAAAGGCAATTCAAGTGCATTTCTCTCCAGCACAGTTGGGCGATGAACTCACTAGCGATCAACTGCTGCAATATTACCCAGAATTGATTCCTTTGTAATTTGTTGTTGTAATTTGTTGGGTAGTCCGTACTTACTACTTAGATGATAAATTGTTAAGCTCAGAGATAGGACAATAATCCAATGATCATGACCATAGTACGTAAATTTACAGCCGTTTTTTTAGCTCTGAGTTTGTGTATCACAACTGTTGCTTGTGGTGGCGAGAACCAAAGTACTCCTCCAGCTAAGAACGTTAGCCAAACCTCTACTAATACAAAGTTGAGTGATGGCGAGTATCAAATACAACAAGCCACTTATGACGATGCAACTGGTGAATACAGCTTGTTTTTACTTAACAATAATCCTCCAACCTTTGCAACCGAAAATTTGCAAATGGCACGGTTAACTGATGATGAAATCAAGCAGGGTAAAAAAACCTATCTGAAGGTAGATAAAGGACAACCAATTTTATATCTGACGGAAGATTTTAAAATTGAGTACGTCCACAACGTTACCGAGAATAAAACCAATCCCCAAACAGGACAACAAGAGACGGTTGTAGTCCGTCGAGAAAATAATTTTTGGGCACCATTTGCTGGGTCTGTAGCTGGTAGCTTGGCCGGTCAGGCAATTGGTAGTATGTTGTTTAGACCCCAGTATTATGTACCCCCTGTCTATCAATCAGGGCAAGGATTAAGTGGCTTCGGTGGATATGGCGGAAGCTATGGCCAAGCAGTTCAAAGTTACCAAACTCGCTATAATACGCAACCCGCAGCCGTGAGAAATCGCACTGCGTTCCGCAATACAGGGACAATTAGAAGATCATATCCTGGAAATTCAAATGTACGCAATGTACCGCGTAGCACTACAGGTAATAACCGTCCTTCTGGTTCTGGTTTTGGTGGTAGCACCTTGCAACCCTCTGGCAGAGTCACTTCACCCAGACGCAATTCTGGCAGTGGTTTTGGTAGTGGGCGTAGTTCAGCACCCCGCCGCTCAACCGGTTTTGGCAGCAGACGCCGTTAATCAATTCCAAGTTTAATAAATAGACTGCCTAACAAGTTAAGGTAGTTGTGCATAAAGAAGCCGGAGGGTAACAAGTCAATCCTCCGGCTTCTCTTTATATATATGCAATTGGTAAGGAGGAATTATTAATTATTCGGTTAAATAATATGAAACACTAAATACAAATATTGCTAAGAGAACAGGAATAATTTTACTAAAGTCTATGCGCTTTTGTTGAACCATTTCTAAACAAGACATCGGAATCATCAAAGGCCAGAAGATAGCTGTTACCACAAACATCACAACCGATAAAAATTTATCATCGGGAGTAGAAGTGGGATGACGCAGGGAAAATATTAACCAATTGCTTAAGAAATAGCATGACATTAACAAGTAACTAATAGTTAAAGTGAGTTGTATCTGATTCACTATGAGTACTCCTGATGTTATGTGAACTTCACTATAGCCTTTCCTGCTCTAGTGAGGTATACTATGAGCCTCAATAGTGGATTTTAAATTAGTAGAAATGAAGGGATATTTACTAAGTCGTTAGAGGTTGTTTGAAAAGTGGTTGGCTGTGATTTTAGGCACTAACCGATCCCCCCTAGCCCCCCTTAAAAAGGGGGGAACCGGAATCAAAGTCCCCCTTTTTAAGGGGGATTTAGGGGGATCTAGAACGCTTTGTTACCGAGAAGAAAACTTTTCAAACATCCTCTTAGACGTAAATCAATTAAAGTTTGTAATAAGGACTTTAGTCCTGATAATCCTTGTTTTCTGTTTAATAATGCCTATCTATTTAGGAATGTTAACTATCAATACCGCTATGTAAACAAGCATAAAATCAAGGAAAATTATATTAACTATTAACCATATATTGATTTTATACCCTCTTGACTTAAAGTATAATACAATAGCCCTGTCGATTATTCCCAGAGTTCCCGATGTATTAATTAAATAATTCGCAAGCATTGCCAAGGCGTAAACAAAACCATTTGCTCGTTGCTCGATTGGCGTTGTTAAGTGATTATAATACTCAGAAACAACAAAACTTCCAAAACAAATAGCATAACCTATTAGCCACTTGCTGTTCGGCATAATCTGAGCAAGAAAAAAAGGAATAATTGTGGCTAATATAAAAAACAAGAGAAGAGAATCAAACATTTGCAATTTTTTCCTTTTTTACAACATATAGAAGCATTGCATACCGAACTCTGCAATTTATGTCAAATTTTTCCTTTTGGTTGTAGGGTATACTTAACCCTTTTAAAATTTTTTAAATTTTGGATGATGAATATTCACTATCACAATCCAAAACTTAAAATTTGGTCAGTTATGAGAGCAATAATCAAGCTGTCTTAAAAAATCGAATAATTTCGCGGACATGATCGAGAAATTGCCCGTCGGTGGAAAGTTGCGCGATCGCATTTCTAGCTTCTCTTGCCAAACGCTCATGTTCCGTTTGATTTGTCGCCCGTAATTCTTCTAAATTAGCCGCAATTCGGGCTAAATCTCTGCGAGTTTCTTCGGCAAAACGTTGTTGAGTTGCGGATAAGGAATAGGGTTGTTCTGGGTTGAGTTGATCTTCCAAAGACTGGATTTTTTGTTCCAATATAGAGAAGCGATCGCGCAGTTCCAAAATATCTTCGCGCGGATACTTCCATTCTTGGCGAATCATCGCTAACCGCGCATATAAATACTCATAAGCGCGAATCGCGGGACGCAGAATTGTTAATAATAAAGCTGCACCAGAACTTATATATCCAACTGTACTAATACCAGTGACAGCAAGAGTATAAAGACCAACAGCTGAGAATAAGTGTAAAGCAATAGCAACCCAGAGCGATCGCTTTGCCAACAATGTGACATACTTCACTTGTTTCTCATCAACTGGAATGCCTTTCTCAGTTGATTGTGCTGCTTCTGCTAAGACTTCTTTGGCTTGAAAATGCACATTCCACGGTACGGTAACAATTACCAACAGCCACCAAAAACTAGCACCACCAATCACCCAATCAAGAAAGTTACCTGTAGGTATGTGCAACCATTGTAGTAAGCCAAAAGCCACCAGCACCGGAACCACAATTCCAATAATGGAACTGATAAAAAAGTTGATATACATCTTACCCTGTCTCCGATTAAACTATACCTCGATCGTGACTGTACCCTAGCAGTTATACGTAAATGCTTGTGATAGTTTTTTGAGTAGCACATATCCTACTGTGCGAAATTCAAACCTTAAAAATTTTTGTGTTCAGAATCCTTGTGATAGTTTTTTTAATAGCACATATTCCACTGTACGTCATTCAAAATTTAAAAACCCTTAATCTAGTTTTTCCACAACTGCGACAAACTTAGCTTTATTTCTTGAACTTTTTAAGCGTTAATTACCAATAAAAAGTTTCTCTATCCGAAGACATTGTATTTTTGACTTCGGAACAATAGCCTCATGCAATCATTTATCAAAATTTACAAGAGGTGGCGCAGAACTTTTTCCCTGATAAAAAAATTTCAATTCATCAACCAAAATTTAAATAAAACTTATAATTTAGTCTCGTTATCAATTGTCAACTAGCTATTGGTAGATTGACAATTTTATCTTTTATAAGATAGTTTGACGATTAAATATTTCAATATACTCATAAATAAAAATTAAACAGTAAGATAGCTGAGTTATCCTTTAATACCTCACTTTTTGTCTAACTTCAGTAATTAACAATTTGTAAAAAATCACTATGTCAATCTTTTTTTTTAATCAAAAAGCTCCTAAATTATTCACCAAATTATCAGTTGTAACATCTCAAACCGCTTTCAGCTTAATACTATTATTCAAAACTGATTCTGCTCAAGCTTTGGCAGCCAAATTCAATATTGACCCCAGTGCAAGTTTTATTTCCTCATATACATTTAGTCCTGACAGCGTACCTTTTTCTCTAACAAACTTGGGAGTTAATTCAGGGGACACAATTAAACTGGAACGGTTTGGCAGTTTTTCACCCTTTGACGATCCGACTGACGAATACTTTGGTGCAATGTGGGCTACTTTCAGCGCTGACAATAGATTGCTACCAAACACCGGAGAGTATAATGGCGCAAGGACTGACAGAGTTCCTGGTGCTATTAATCCAATTCTTCCCAACGGTTGTCTTCCATTGCAGTGTTTAGACAATAGTATTTTTTACATCTCACGTGTAGATTTTAATGGTGCTATTGTACAAGTTCCCATTGATGCAAAATTTATATTTATTGGTGCTGCCGACAGTTCATTTGTTGATAATGTAGATTTAAATCAAGACTTTGCTGTTGGGATCAATTCTGTATCTACTGCTAGTGTTCCTGAACCCAATTTTATGTCAGGTTTACTGGCATTTGGTGTTTACGCTACTGGTTTGCAATTCTTACACAACCGTAAAAAAGCACTTTGATGACACAGGTTTACTCAACTAAGTAACTGCGCCAGGTTGGTTGAGTATCTTTACTACCCTTTTCTGGAATTAGCGATCGCCAAGTTTTACCTTCTTGCTGAATTTGCAAGTAAACGTCAAAGGGTTGTTTTGGTTGTGTCAAGCGCCGTTTTGGTAGCTTGAGAATCAAGTCGTAGGTTCCCCGAACGTGGAAAGCTGGTAAATTTTCAATCGTCAGTGGTTGTTCTTGGGTAATTGATAGCCGCTTGATTTCAAATCCTTGAAAATCTAAATCCAACTGTTGGCTAAGTTTTTGTTGAGTTTGTTCTAGCCCAAGTGCGATCGCTTTTTGCACTAACTCGCTAGTCGGTAACAGTCCAATACTGCCACAAGCTGTCACTAGCACCAGCAATATTGCTGTCAAAACTAACCGCACCATGTTATTCCTGAGATTCCACTTATCAGCGATAGTATAACTGTAGTTTCTCTCAATTCTCCGATCTATCATGCCAAAACAGTCTATAGGTCTTGATAACCAACTTTACAATTATCTTTTATCTGTTTCGCTACGAGAACCAGAAATTCTTGGGAAGTTGCGCCAAGAAACTGCCAATCATCCCCGGAGTGGAATGCAGATTTCACCAGAACAAGGGCAATTTATGAGTCTTCTGGTGCAGTTAATTGGAGCGAAAAAAACCCTAGAAGTTGGAGTATTTACGGGTTATAGCTCACTTTCTGTAGCTTTGGCACTACCGCCTGATGGCAAGATTATCGCTTGTGATGTGAGTGAAGAATTTACTGCGATCGCCCGCAGATATTGGCAAGAAGCCGGAGTTGCCGATAAAATCGATTTACGATTAGCACCAGCTTTGGAAACTTTAGATAAGTTATTAGCAACTGGACAAGCCGAAACTTTTGATTTTGCCTTTATTGATGCTGATAAAGAAAATTATGATGGATATTATGAGCGATCGCTGCAATTAGTTCGTCCAGGTGGATTAATTGCGATCGATAATGTTTTATGGTCTGGACAAGTAGCTGATAAGCAAAATCAAGATGAAAGCACCCAAGCAATCCGGGCGCTAAACGAAAAGTTACATTATGACGAACGAGTTACCCTCTCCCTTGTCCCTATCGCCGATGGACTTACTTTAGCAATCAAGCGACCTTAATACAGCAAGAGCGCACAACTAACTGTGCGCCCTTATTGCATGTTCTACTTCTATTTACCTGAAGTTATAGCCAATTCCTAACTGTAGTCCTACATCAGTATCATCTACAAAAGCAGCATTTACACCACCTGTTAGCGTAAGTCTAGAACCGAGAGGAATGTCTACACCACCTGTTAGTAGTAATCCAATATCAGTATCAGCATTAGCTTCAATTGCTACACCAGCACCGATGTAAGGAGATATAGCAAAGGTTCTTTCACCCACTGAACCTGCTCTGCGGGGAGAAAAATCTAAAGTCACGGGAACTAGAAATATTGTATCGTCCCCGAAGATTACCGATGGTCGCACTGATATATTGTTTGTCAGACCAAGTTTACTGATCACTGTAAAGTTAGTGTCGCTCAGAGCTGTATCATCGCCGCTCAAACCAATGTTACCACCAACTCCGATATAGCTTCTGCCACCACGAGTACTTCTACCTACGTTAACATCAGGTGTCCCATTTCCTGTTGGTGGCTGATTTAACTGACTGATGTTAACGTCAGGCGGAATCAGGACTTGGTTAATTGCATGGATAACACCATTGCTAGCTTTCACGTCCGCCTGGAGAACTCTGGCATTATTCACCGAGACTTGACTGTTAGCGGAATCGATTTTAATATTTACAGGTCTTCCTTCATCTGTTGTCAATTCCCCTGCTGAGAGTTGACTAGAAGTTACCGCACCGGGAACCACGTGATATCTCAAAATCTTAACTAACGCTTCTCTGTTTTCTGGTTGCTCTAACTGTTGTAAGGTAGCAGCAGGTAAAGCAGCAAATGCGTCATTGGTGGGAGCAAAGACTGTATAAGGGCCTGGCTGTTGAAGAATATCTGCTAAACCGGCTGTCTTTAATAAAGAAGTCAGAGTTGTAAAAGAACTACTGGATGACGCTAGAGCAACAATATCAGTACCGGCAGGAGTTCCAGCTACAACGTACTGACTAGCTGGAAGATTGCTAGCAATGGGTTGCGCCCGTCCTTGTTTAACTAAAGCTTGATATAAAAGTGCTGCTGCTTCAGCACGAGTCAAAGACTGTTGCGGATTGAGTTGTTTTACATCCGGGTAGTTGACAACAAGATTACTTACTGTCGCTGCTGCAACACTGCCAACAGCATACTCTGGGATAGCTGAGGCATCGTTGTAGTAAGTAGTGAGAGTACTTGTATCGCCACCAGTTAAACCTAAGCCACTACTTAAAGCAACGATCCCCTGCACTCTAGGAATTTCTTGATTTGGTCTAAACACGTTCCCAGGATAGCCTGCCAAAAATCCAGTTTCGTAGGCGTTTTGAATTGCAGCCGCCGCCCAGTAGTTAGCAGGAACATCACTAAATCCACCTGCACTTAATTGCCGGACTCGGTTTTGGTTACTGAAAGCTTTTTGAATCAAAGCAGCAAATTCTGCACGAGTCACAGGCTGATTTGGTCTATAAGTGCCATCAGGAAAGCCACTAATCACGTTATTCTCAGCTAGGGCTTGAATGAAGGGACGCGCCCAATAATCTGAGGAAACATCAGACAGGTTAACTGTTGACGTAGGCGATGGTGTCGCAGGTGATGGTGTTGCAGGTGATGGTGTATCAGGTGATGGTGTCGTAGATGGAACAGGGGTTTGAGATGAAGCTGGGGCAGAAATTATGATGGGGGTTATTGTAGCAGCTGTCATTCCCAGAACTAGCAAAGCAACCTTTGTTGATGACCAACGAGACAAACTAGACATGGAAATATCCTCTTTTCAATTTCTTGGGTTGACTATATGGAAAATACTGGATGCAAGGTTAAGTGAATACAAATATCTAGATGATTATTTGGTTCGCCTCGACATGAAAACCAGAAATGAAACCTGTTAGCTCTGGAAAATTAATACGCTGGACATTATGAGTAGCTGCTCTGATATCTCATAACGTTTATCCTCATGTGCACCACACATAGTATCGAATTCCTATTTTTTTTTAAGAACCGCAGAGTACACTAAAAATAAGCATGGCTCCTGTGGTAATATAATATGTCGCAACAATAAAGAGAATTAATGCAAGTAGGCGATTTTATTCAGTTCTAAAATTGCAGTCAAGCAGTAAAATAATTGGCCTTTAATAGCCGTCTCTTTATAATTGCCGAGGAGGGTTAATGCCGTTAAACTCAATGTATCATGATCTTTAGCAAGATTTAAGAAATAAAATCAATCTTGGCGATATGGTGTATTGTTAATCTTTTATTGTGATTATACAACTAACTCAGGGCTGGATTTTGAAGAAAAACTTTCACTCTTTAGATAGTTGTCCTTGATGGTAAATTTTCAAATACTAGACGGGAAATTAGCGATCGCAATCCAAAATTTCGAGCCTGATTGCGCCAAGATTTTTGGCTAAGAATTATTTTTTTCCAAAAGACTATTTTATAAAAGCGAACCCAAAGATAAACTAGGATTTTTGTAAGCTGGCTAATCTGTATAAATTTTGCTCACAACTCCTCTGGAGGTAGGGCAACAAATCCTGTTTTTAGTCCACGCTTGAATCCTGCTTTTTCATAGAAGTGCAACGTCTCCTCGTTTTTTGAGCCGCTTAGAAGCATCACTTTATAGCACTGTTGCTGCCATGCTAAAGCTAAGGCATAATGCAGCACTTGTGTACCAAATCCCTGTTGTCGATAATCGAGATGGGTAACAACATTTTCAATAATGCCGTATGGACGTGCGCCACGCGTCAAGTTGGGAACAATAGTTAAATTACATGTTGCTACTAACTGCTTATCAACATCAGCCACAATGTAATACAAACGGGGATCATCTAAAATTCCATCCCAGATAGATTGTAAGACATCATCAGTCGGTAGAGGCGCATCGACAGGATTTAGATGCTTATATAAAGCCAAAAGTTGGGGAAGTTCGTCGCGTGTAATTAGGCGAACGGTAATTATAGGTTTAGACAAAGCTGTAGTTCGGCGTAAAAATTTATCGTTGCGATAAGGCAGGAGGAAAGAAAGTTTTAGTCTAGTTTACCTCTCTTCACATAGTTTAGTTTTATTGTGCCAACTTACTTAGTTTGGTTTTTTCTGCCGACTTACTTATATAGTTCTGCGTAAGCTTTAAGTACTATATTTCTGGTTTCTGATTTCATATTTATTTTTAATTTTCACTTTTGCCATTAATTTTAAGACCACAGTGAATTCATCCAATTTTTGTATATAATTAGACTATTTTAGTGAAATCATTGAACTTTTAGAGAGGTGAAGCTAAAAACAAGTATCTGGCTAATTTTATGGCTGGAATAAAAGTTTCAAAGTATTAATTAGGCTTACCCATAATTGTAAAAGCTGCCCAATAATAAGGATGATTATAAAGATTTTTATCTGATGCCATTTTACTATTTCTATATAGTTGAGTCGCTAAATAAGTTTGAATTCTTACTTCTTCTGGATGCAGATTATTCAAAATATCTTCATACCATTTTGTCAGTTCTCCAGCAGTTAGTTCTTTCAGCCATCGTGTTGCTTCAGCTAAGGCAGTAACTGCTGATTTATTGGGCTGTAATCGTCGGTAAAACTCGATCATCACTAAGGCGCTAGCCGAAGATTCTACACTCCAAAGAGTACTCACTACATGAGGTACGCCCTGAGTTACAAAACCACTGACTAAACTCACATATTCGCTGCTGATAGTGTAGTTGTTAGTACTTAAATTTTCACAGGCAGAGAGGGTAATAAGGTTGTAACTATCTAGATTTTGTTGGCAGATTTCATCTAGAGTAAGTCTGTCTTCACCCGCTAATGCTAATTCTGATTTTTTAGGTTCAGCTAAATTATTAGTAACATGACCTGTAAAATGCAAAATATTATAATTATCAAATAGGGCATTTTCAACAATATTTTTCGTAGCTTCTGCCCCTTGAATTCGTTGGATATTATTGAACATCTGACTAACAATTTCAGACTCTAGTTTGGCAAATTTAAGTGTGGGATAACCTGTACTTTCAGGATGTTCAACACTGAGCAATAACTTATTTTGCCACTGCCAAATATCCTCAGTTCTAATTGATAAACCTATTTGGGCACTAGGTAGATAGGTGACGCTGAAATTTGATTCCACATTCGGTAACTCTTCTGGTGATGGCGAAGAGAGATGGAAAAGTGTATGAATGGGCAATCTGTACAAGTCACGGTGAGGAATTAAAACCAGTTGGGTAATGCCTTCGAGTTCCTGTGCAATTGTGGAAATATTCAGGATTTCATACAGTTGCAACAGCTTCTCTTCCATCTCAACTCGCCAAGAATGGTGACTTTTACTTTCTTTGTCGTGGGCTGTGCTGCGATATTCTTGGTATTGTTGATGCCAATCTTCTAACCAAATTTCAAATTCAATTAGGCGTTGCACTGCTTCGGGTAGAGGCAATTCATTGAGACGGATAGCATCTTCTCCTAAAGGTATTACCCCAGTATCTTGCATGGGTGTAAACAGGAGAATTGGTGATGGTGCTTGGTCTTTGAGAATGAAAGTATGTAGGGCAACTGGGCTAATATGCCAGTAAATAATTGCTGTTGTGGGATTGAATAGTTGCTGAATTGCGCCATAATAAGGCGAGTAAATATTATCATTCCAGCCAGAAAGCAGCCAATTTAAACAAGCATTTTTACCTTGTTCGGCAATTTCCCATGCTTCTACTAAATCACCTGACTCCACAGCTAAATCAACTGCTAATTGATCGAAGCCGGTAAATTTTAAAGCTAACTGTTTTTTACTTTCGTCTGAGCGAGTTTCTTCACTCAGTAATTGTCGCAATAAATCTGTCCCACGTTGCAGCAATTCTTGAACTTGTGTTGTGTGTCCCAAACCCATCAGCACTTTGCTTAGAGATTGTAAAACCTCTAGGTGCAACTGGGGAAAATATTCTAGTGTCAGGGTTAATAGCGCCTGATGGTACTCAGATGCAGCTTTGCGCCAATAATCGCGGGGATTGGTATGTTTTTTACCTTGCTCATAGTAAGTATTAGCGATCGCAAAATGCAATCTACCCCAACCTTCTGGATGGGTATCTGTCCGCAGATGCCTTAACCCTTCTTCGTAGCTGGCTAATTTTCCTTCGTAGCCACCTTGTTGTAAGGTGGGATTTGTCGCTATGATACTACTCGACAAATTTAGTAATTCGTCAGAATCTACTACTAAATGACCGATCGCAGTTCCCCGACCAATCCAAGCTTCCCAATAATCTTGTTTAATTTGCAAAGCGTTGTCATAACAGACGATCGCTTCGGCAAATTGTTCTAAATAAAACAGTGCTACTGCTTGATTATACCAAGCTAAGTGGAAGTCGGGTTTAATGGCGATCGCTTGTTGATAGGAGGCGATCGCTTCTTGTCTGCGCCCTAAATTGTCTAATGCTATACCCCGGTTGTACCAAGCTAAATAGAAATCGGCTTGAACTGAAAGTGCTTTGTCCCAGGAAGCGATCGCTTCTGACCACCTGCCTAAATTAAACAGCACTACACCCCGGTCTATCCACACTTCGTGGTACTCTGGGTTAATTTCTATAGCTCTGTCGTAAGATATAATCGCTTCGGCAAATTGTTCGCTGACAGCTAGGGCTATGCCTCGGTAATACCAGTTTTCCTGGTCTTCTGGTTGGAGTTGTAGCGCTTGGTCATAACTAGCAATAGCTTCTGGTAGCCAACCTAATTTCAGCAGTGCCAAACCCTTGCTAGACCACGCTTCTTGATAGTCTGGCTTGATTTCTATAGCTTTGTCAAAAGAAGCGATCGCTTCTTCAAAGTATCCTAATTCTCCGAGAGTTCCACCCCGGTTGTACCAAGCTTTGTAAAAGTCTGGTTTCAGTTCTATGGCTGTTTCATAAGACGCGATCGCTTCATCAAAACGTTCTAAATGGAACAGCGTTAAGCCTCGATTAAACCAATATTCGGAAAATTCGGGTTGCATTTCAATGGCTTGGTCATAAGATGCGATCGCGCCTAGCAAATCGCCTGTTTTCGCTTGGCTTAAACCTTGGTAAAACCACCCTTGAGCGTGGGTAATCGGATTATCGTTATGCCGCTCAATAGTACCAGGAGAATTACTGCTTTGAACTGCCAAATCTGAAGCAAGTTGCTGGACTAAATTGGTACTTTGATCCAACTTCACCCATAACTCATCTAAAGTATTAGCCACATTTGGCTCTAAATTCGTCAAAGTGTTATCCCAGGTTTCCACCGAGGGAGACGTTGCTAATTCAGTCCTTTGTCTCGTGGAAAGAAGATTTGCTGGTGTAGTAATTTGAACAATTTCTTCGTCGAACCGAAGTTGAGTTAACAAGCTGATTGTATCTTCTGCTGTCGGTAGGGGGATATTTTCAGGTATTGTGGCTTGGGTGTCTTCCCTTTCATATTCCGATACCAGTTCCTCGAAGTTTTCGGGCGATTTCTCCTCAAAAGAGGCATTTTGAGGTGCTGATGTTATTGGTTCAACATCTGGCACATCATATTCCCATAATTGTTCGCCAAAGCTAAGGATTAGCTCTTGTCCAGGAGTAGTTTGGATAATTTCTTCATCAGTTGTAGTTTCGATTACATCTGGCTCATCATACTCCCATAACTGCTCGCCCAAATCGCGGATCAGTTCTTGTCCAGGAGTAGTTTCGATTACATCTGGCTCATCATACTCCCATAACTGCTCGCCCAAATCGCGGATCAGTTCTTGCCCAGGAGTGATTTCTAGATCATCTAGGTCATCTTGTGCCTGATTGTCCTGATATTCTATCTCTGTAGGTAAGTTTTGCATTAGCCGAATGCCAATGTCATAAGCAACTTCTCCAATTCTGCCAACACCAAGTTCCCCTAATTGCACCATTTGTGTTGCTAAAAGAGGATTTGGTGTAGGTGAAGCTAGTAAGCTTTCACCAAACATCACCAACCAGTCTATCCAACGTTCAGCCGGAATGCGATTTTCGATTCGTTGCAGATACCTCAATGCCCACTGTCGTCCTCGTGCTTGATGCACGCCTTCTAACAATTGGATAAACAATTGTTCCAGATCCGCATTGGTTAGTTCTGGTGGTACCCCCACCAGATTGCGTCCTCTCGAAGCCTTGAGAGAACTATTCTGTTTACTTGCAATGAGGCGCTTTAAAAACCTTTTAAGCGACTGCGATATCCGCCTGAGCATCTGCCACACTCTTGGATTTTGTTTTTCTAGATTTTAGCCATCGTTGTCTTAAAAAAATCATCAATTACGTAAAAACCCATTAGATTCGGACAGCGCTTCCGTAGCAGGTTAGCAAAAAATATACAAATCTTCAAGAGCATAGCATTACAACGTAACAATTCCCAGATTTCACTCTTGAATTTGATTCTCTCCAGCAGTTAATTTTCAGTTTGCTCTGTAGTCGATTGACCACCAGGATATAACTGACTAATTAATGCCTGAACAAGCACTTGTGGATCGTCTGTTTCAACGGCAAGTTGTTGAGCAATCTGCTGACGTAAATTTTCATCCTCCTGCAACATGACAAACAACTGTTCTAGGGTGACAGTTTGGTATTCTCCCTCTGGGAGGTTCTCTGGCGCATCTGCTGACTCCGATACTGAGGCAGTTACCTCAGAGGGCAAAGAAGTAGTGCTAAAAGCATCTGGCCCTTCATATTCCCAAATTGGTTCGCCTTCATTGCGTGTCAACAACTGCATCCCGATATTATAGGCAACATCTCCAATTTCTCCGACGTTTAACTCACCCAATTGCACTAACCGCGCAGCCATTTCATTATTGGGTGTCGGAGATGCGAGCAATCTGTCGCCAAAGCGCCCTAACCACTCAACCCAGTCTTGAGTTGTGATGCGATGTTCGATATTATGCAGCCACTTCTGTGCCCATGCTTCCCCTCGTGCTTGATGTACTCCTTGCAACAGTTCGTTGAAAAGAAATTCCAGATCCGTATCGCTTAAGGGTGGTGCTGGTTCTTTTTCCACATTTCCCCTAGATTTTGAGGTAGTCTGTTTTCCACCAAACAAGCTCTGAAAAAGCTTTTTGAGCCATTGAAATAGCCGCTTGAGCATCTGCTGCACCATCGAGTTTTACTTTATCTATAAAATTGTAGCGATCGCACTGGACTATGATAGTTCAGTCAATAAAACGTATAGTCATTTGTCATTAGTCATTAGTCATTTGTCAAGAGTTATTCTCCTCTGCTTCCCTGTCTCTTTAAATAGAACAAATGTACTAAATGATATGCTATAATTCCCATACATTGATGTTGAAATCATAGTAGAGGATAAGCTCTGGTTGCTTGCTCTTCTGAGTGCCAAAATTTACGGCATTAGTTGAGTCTTGAGCTATGGCAACATCGATCAATAAAGCCAGGTACGAGAGTTTAAAATAATTGAATCCTCAACTCGACTCGGTGCTACTAATTAACGTTGAAAGGCATTGAAGTCTATATTTCCATGTCTTACGAACCCCTGCACCACAAATATCGCCCCAAAAGTTTTGCTGAACTGGTGGGCCAAGAGGCGATCGCCACCACCCTCACGAACGCGATCGGCACATCTAAAATCGCCCCTGCCTACTTATTTACCGGGCCAAGAGGTACGGGGAAAACTTCTAGTGCCCGAATTCTGGCTAAATCCCTTAATTGTCTCAAAGGCGATCGGCCCACGGCTGAACCTTGTGGCGTGTGTGAGGTTTGTCAAGGGATTGCTAAGGGCTACACCCTAGACGTAATTGAAATCGATGCTGCCAGTAATACTGGTGTCGATAATATCCGCGAATTGATTGAAAAAGCCCAGTTTGCTCCTGTGCAGTGTCGCTACAAGGTTTATGTTATTGATGAATGCCACATGCTCAGTACCCAGGCATTCAATGCGCTACTTAAGACATTAGAGGAACCACCGAGACACGTGGTTTTTGTATTGGCGACAACAGACCCGCAACGGGTGTTACCAACGATTATTTCGCGCTGTCAAAGGTTTGATTTTAGACGCATTCAGTTAGAGGCGATGGTGAAGCATTTAAGTGCGATCGCCTTTAAAGAAAACATTCATATTTCACTTGATGCTGTCACCCTGGTAGCCCAACTTTCTCAGGGAGGCTTGCGAGATGCCGAAAGTCTACTCGATCAATTGGGCTTGTTAGCAGGTGAAGTCACACCAGAGCGAGTTTGGGATTTGGTGGGGACGGTAAGCGAACAGGACTTGTTAGCGCTTTTAAATGCGATCGCTCAAGATAAACCGGAAGCAGTTCTAGACTGTACTCACTACATTCTAGATCGTGGTCGAGAACCCCTAACTATTCTGCAAAATCTCGCTGCTTTTTACCGCGATTTACTAATTGCTAAAACAGCACCCAACCGCCACGATTTGGTTGCTTGTACTCAGCAAACCTGGACAACGCTGATTGAATTTGCTCAATACTTCGATATGAGCGCGATTTTGGCAGGACAAAAACACTTGCGAGAAGCTGAAGTACAAATTAAAAACACCACTCAGCCGCGTTTGTGGTTGGAGGTAACATTACTAGGATTGTTACCGAGTGCGACGACAAATATTCAGCCACAAGCCCCAAGTATCGCGCCGCGAGTTAATACACCTGTTGTATCTCCAAGCTATCCTCCAGTCGTTGCCCAAAATCACCCAGTCTCTTCTGTACCTGTAGCTGAACCGCAAACAAATCATAATTCTGCATCTGCCAATCATCAAACAGCTGCCCAAAATCAGCCCGTCACTTCATCTCCCCCAGTTGAACAGCAAACAGATCGCAATTCTGCTGCTAAATCAGTTTCACCACAAACCCCAGAACCTGTTGCTGTTCCTGTGCCACCTGCGAACATTGAACCAGTAACTTCAGAAGTTGTTAGCGAAGCAGAATATGACTTAACTCAGATTTGGCAACAAGTGCTTGCCAATCTCCAGCCAAAATCAAGGCAAGAAATGCTGCGTCAAATGAGCCAACTCATAGAGTTTGACGGTGTTGTGGCTCGAATTGCGATTAAACAGGCATGGTATGACAAGGGGAAATCTTATCTACCGATGATTGCAGCAGCTTTTCAGCAGACTTTCCAGCGTGAAATCCAGATAAACATAGAAAAAGGAATTTCTTCAAACTCTACCTCAGCCAAAAAAAATCCTCCGCCAAAAGACTCTAGTCGCGTTCAGCAAGCACCCACACCTAGCCACAACCAGCAAATTTCGTTGCCTCCAGCGCCAGCACCACAGCCAACTAATCCATCACCAGCACCACAAAAAAGCGAGTTGGCGGCAAGAAATGGCAATGGTGTAAATGGAAATGGCGTAAATGGAAATGGGGTAAATGGAAACGGGATGCAAACTTTACCTCCACCTCCAAAACAAACACCCGCACCTGATTGGGAACCTGACGAAGTAGCGATCGCAGCTCAACGTGTAGCAGAATTTTTCAACGGACAAATCATCCGTTTTGCAGATGATTTCCCAGAATTCTCAGATTCCACAACTACACCAGAATGGGTAGAAGAAGCAGACGTGGATGATGAATAAAGAACTTTCAATTAAAAAAATATCCCATTGTAGGGGCGCAAGGCCTTGCGATCCTACGAATATACAAATAATTCTGGATAATTATTTTTGTCAGTCCCTAAAAAAAATGCAAAATTATTTTTGGTAATTTTGCATTTTGAATTTTGAATTTTTAATTCCCCAAAGGGGCTATTCCCCATGCCCAGTATGCAAGGTTTTCACCCATTTCAGGCGCTTTGGTCTTACCGACATCCGAGCAGTAGTGCTGCTCATGACGACTAACCAGTGCAACATATATAAACTGCCACGCAGGGTTTGCACCAGCATCGTAAGATATGTAGAAAGTGGGAATTTTTGATCTTGACGTACCCGCTTCAGACCTGTAAACATCCCTACCATCGACATAGAAATGGACAAGCCTGTGATCGGACTTAACATTGGCGGACGATGACGAGCGATCGCCATTAATAAATCTGGGACTGCTGCTGTCGGTAAGA
The DNA here is from genome assembly GCF_034530955.1 of Nostoc sp. DedQUE05. Lineage (NCBI taxonomy): Bacteria > Bacillati > Cyanobacteriota > Cyanophyceae > Nostocales > Nostocaceae > Nostoc > Nostoc sp. DedQUE05. The sequence continues at coordinate 55,659 of NZ_JAVRCB010000008.1, forward strand.
TATACATAATCAGCATAAAAATCAGCAAATCCCAGCTTTTACGCCATCCCATCCGGTTTTTGAGAATTAAATCCCAATAATCTAAATAGCGCTGATAACCGCCTTCTGCCCAACGGTTGCGCTGATGCCAGAGTGAAACTGCATTTGTCACTCCTTCTTCTTGCACCGCTGGATGGAAAACACACTCAATATCCCATTTATCCAAATGTAAGCGGATTGTCAAATCCAAATCATCGGTAATAGTTTCTTCATTCCAGCCACCGCAGCTTTCCAAGGCGGAACGCCGGACAAATTGACCATTGCCCCGCAGTTCGCCAATGCCACCAAGGGCAGTCCGCTGTTGCTGAAACCAGGTATCAAGTGCCATTTCAGCCATTTGACCCTTAGTCCAAAAGTTTGCTTTAGCGTTGGCGATCGCTTTTCGCACTTGCACCGCCCCCACGTTTTCTCTTTGAAATAAAGGTATTACCTGTTGCAGTAAATCTGGTGTTACTTGGGCATCAGCATCAAATACTGCTATAATGTCGCCCTTTGTCAGCGGCAATACCTGATTCAACGCCCCTGATTTGCCACCAGTAGCTTCTGCTGAACGCCTTAGTACTTTCAGCTGGTCGTGTTTCTGTGCGAGTTCCGCTAATAAATGTGGCGTGCTATCACTGCTGCGATCGTCAATTATCCAAATTTCGTACTCCCCACCTGGATATTCCAGATTACAAAGATTTTTGACTAATTTAGCAATTACTGCTTCCTCATTTTTCGCAGCCACTAGCACAGAAACAGAAGGTAAATCTCCTTGTATTTCTTTTGGATAGCGACGGGATTTAGTAAACACCACCACCAAAGCATGAAATCCTAGAATGGTGGTCAGTCCTAGAATAAAAATGGAAGCCCAAGAAACTAAATGTAGAGCGATCGTGCCACTCCAGACGATAGTCAAGACTAGAGCTGCTTTGCCTCTACGACCTTGAAACCGGGATGGTAGAGACATAGAATCTGTCTCTAACACTGACTCCTCATCTACTGATAGGTCAGACAACAAGGAGTTGAGCGGATCGAGCTCTTGATAAGAATCTTCTTCGGGCCAGGAATTCGCTGGCATAGGTTAGGTTGCTTGATTCAAAAACCACTATTTGTCTACAGTTAGTAATTTTACGGACAAATATCCCTAAGCTACTTTTCCCGATATTAATCGGAATGGGCAAACTGCAATACCCGCTATCCCTAAGCCAAAAGCCGCTGGGACTACCTTTGTTGTCACCGCCACTGTGCGTAATTACCTCATATTAACCGCGTTTGCTACTCTTAGACAGAAGCTTGATTCCTTTGATAGCCACTTCGGCAGGAAGCTTGTAGAGTCGGATTTTCCCTAATGAGAACTCCGGTTTGGGTAAAGTAATAGCAAGGTAGCAGCAGCTTTTTGTTGGGAAAAACTGCAATAACGGCATCCACCACTGTACAGTAGGGATTTTTAGTGTTACCGTTCCCAGATTCGATAACAGTTAATGCAGCATCATTGTAACCGAAATTTTAATATTTCTTAGTAGTAACTTCATTTATTGGGTATGGGGCATGGGGCATGGGGCATAGGGAATGGGGCATGAGAACTGGGGGACTGGAGAGCAGAGGAGTGGAGTTCAAAAACTCGTCAGCAAGTATCAAAGACTTATCCCTTATGCCCAATCCCCAATGCCCAATCCCCAATGCCCAATGCCCAATCCCCAATCCCCAATGCCCATTCCTACTATGTGCTTTAAACACATCTTTGGGGAATACTACTAACATCCACTAATATCCCCAGTTGCTAACTAACTTGAGGAATATTTAACTATGTCTATCGAGCAACTCCAGCCTGCAACTCAACAACAAGCCAGTGTTTACTTACCTTATGTTCAGGGTGCTAGGCGCAATTTCTTACCTTATGCCATCAGTCTTTATCAAAAAGGGGTCTTGGAGGGACATCGGAAGATTGAAGCCAGCGAACATGTTCCCTTTGTCGCCTCCTGGAATGTTGCTACTTTACCCTCAGACTTAACCCGTTGCCGAATTCAGTTTGATGGCAATGCTGACCTGAGTTATGAACTGATGATGGCTAGTTTCGAGTTTATTAATTTTTTAATTGAACTTATGGATAACTATAAACGTTATCGTATAACTGATTTTTCACAACCATTTTATCGCAAACTACTGCGTATAGATGATTGATTAAACTCAGCCGGATTTGCAAAAGTTCGGCTTATTTTAAATTAATAGATAAATAAGTTCGTAGTAAGGACTTTAGTCCTTATTGTCTAAGATTATTTGCTCACAAGGCGCTGACGTTTACAATTCAGCTTCAGCCTTGTGAGCTTTTTTACAACAGGCTTTCAGTTTTAAAACGTCTTCCTAAGTCCGCTGTCTTTTCTTCTTTTCAGAACGATACCAAAACTAGCTACCATCAGAGTTCCGATAAGGGTAGCGGGTTCTGGAATAGAAGTTTCATTTATAGGTACTATGATTCTTAAATTTGCCAAACTAGCATTAGTTATGGTCAAGGATGTTACGCCTGGGAAACCTGGAATATCAGACTGGAAATCAAAGACCGTGGGAGTTAAATTACCATTGGGATTACTATATCGCTCCCCATATCCACTCACTTCAAAAGTACCTTGATATTTCTTTCCGGTATTTGGGTCAGTGACAGTACCAGTGTAGAAAGCTTTTGTAAGATTAAATTCATCTTGAACTACTCCTTGAAATGTGGTTCCTGACAATTGTCCCTGGTAAAGAAAGGTAGTCAATTGACCACCAGAAAGCACCGGCGATGTCAAAACACCATCAAACGAGACAATTGGAATACCTTTAAAGTCAACAAAGTGATGCAGACTTCCATCGGAGCGTGTTTCTACCTGTAAATAGTCTGATTGGTATACAGGAACATAATTAGGATTATTATTAGTACCTAAGTTCCGGTAATAAGTTCCAGTATCATCCGTATCAATACGAGTAATACTGTTATTGAAATTGGGATTATTTCTGGGAAGTTGGATAGTTCCTGATAATGTACCAGTGCTTTCAATTGTGATGAATTGAGCAGCAATTGCACTTGCTCCACTCATAGCGATCGCTACTGCCGCAAGACAACTGCTGCTAACAGCTGCAAAACCTAGATTAATCCCTAATAAACTCACTTTCATTAACAAATTGTTCCTTTATTTGTCGATAGTAAATACACCTAATATGCTGAGATTAATTGCAAGTTTATCTCATGCATGATTTATTATTCCCAAGCTAGTAATGGAAGTTTCATCGACAAAAAAAGTCTTATCATTTGCTATTTTTAGCAAAACAGAATAAAGGCGTCAGAAGTCAGAATTCAGAATAAATTTTGTGCAACTGCTGGATGAATTAAGGGGTTTAACACCTCCACTCAATCTGCATATTTAGTGGTAAACAAAACAGTGGCGGGTCTGAATTCCCCACTGATTCATTCTGACTTCGGAATTCAGAATAGCTGAATTATTCTTCATATCGCAAAAAATCAGTGATATTAGAGTGTTTTGACGAGCAAAATTTTGCCACTCAGTTTGCAGGTAGCTTTCAAAGTAGCAGTGATTAACTAATTAAGTTAGTTCATCTAAACTAGAGAGGACGGACAACTGTTGATTTTCTTGTTTCAATTGTTCAACATGAGTATTATTGAAATGCTCACTTTTTTTGAGATATTGTTGGAAATATAACCGATATAATTCACACGCAGGAGTACTGCGTAGGCGTAGCTTGTCGTAGACATCGCCTTCTAAATTAATTAGCCCTATACTTTGTAATTTATATGCCAAGCTTGGCTCTAATTTTACATAATTTGTAGTATTAATCACTTCATAAAAAGCATCTCCCAATTCTGGCTCATCTCGAAGTGCTAGTACATACTGCTTTAGACACTGGTTATAAATTCCGGCTTCTGTGGGTGCTTGTTGCAATAACTGTCCTAAATCTCCTTTTAATCCGCCTTTACCCACAATGTGATACAATGCCAATCGCACCAAATAAGGATTTCCTCCCACCATTGCCATCAAACTATCGGCATCTTCACCATCTGTCCAATCCAAGCCGTGACGTTGTGCTAAATCCTGCACTTGCTCTTTCGTAAAGGGAGGTAAATTAATTGTCAAACCAATATTAAATAATGGCGATTGAGTGAGTTTTATGGGAACAAGAATTTCTGTTGAATAAACCAGAACCAGACGCAGTTTTTGCCAAATTTCTACCCTTTTAGCTTGTTCATACCACGATCGCACTAATGGTAGCAGCTCTTGAGCAATTTCCTGATACTCAAATACCCAATCCACCTCATTTAATACTAAAACCAGGGGACTTGAGAGCGCAGACAGTAAATATTTTTGGAAATAGATAGAGCAGCTGACTTTGCTACCCATATCTTCATCCCAATAATCATTGAGTTGTGGTTCTAGCTGTAACTCCCGACTAACATTGACACAGAACCAGCGCAAAAATTTATCCAAACTGGCAAATACTGCTTTGTCTGCTTGCTCAAAATCCAAAGTTACGGTGCGAAAGCCTTGCTTGTTAGCGCGTGCAAGCAACCGCAAAACCAAAGAGCTTTTCCCCATCTTTTTGGGTGCTTTGATGCAAATTACACTCCCAGGTTCAGCCATTTCTGCGTAAGCGAGTTCTTCAATTGGCGGTCGAGGGATGTAAAATCTGGAATTAAGAGATACTGGGCCACTAGGAAATTCTAAGGATATCGCTGTGGCGGCTCGATTGAATTCCTTAATAAACTGCTGATGCGCTTCGCTAAAATGGTGATTTTCTAGAGTGTGGCGAAAGTTGGATTTATGTATTGGTTCTTTGTAAAAATTACTCAGTACTTGCCATAAATGAGCAGCGATTTTCTTGACACGTTCCTCGCCGTAGTGCGCTTCACTAGCTATATTGGTGTAGGTTTCTCCTTCCCACGAAGAACGCAATATCAACTCTTGGAGCGTCGTTAAACCGGTTGCTTGACTGGCTTTTAGTAGCAATACTAGTTCATCTATAGTCATTACTCATTGACTCTAATTCAGTATGATATTTTTTCACACCATTCAGCTTTAAAAGTCAATGTCGGCTGCCTTTTATGCATAGCAGCCAGCTCTGACTCAAAAAGCTACAAAAAAGCCTTGACAATTTTTTGCATCCTGAAATTATTTAGCGTGATTCAATCATAGAAATTTTTTTACAAATTTTTCGGGCTTTTTAGGTAATTATATGTGACTTGAACTACTTTTTTTAGACATATCTTAGAATGTAGATGCACAACAATGTAGCGATTTTTTCTAAGAGATTGCTATTGCGATCGCAACAGAGGTTACATTCTTCTAAATTCCATCCCAATTTATGATATGGGCTGATATATTCCTGACCTAAGTTACAGCCTAATAAACCAACTAGGCGATTTGTCCATAACTGAATCGTCAGGGTGCTAAAACAGCGTAGAGAGAAAGCTACAGAATATCTTCCTCATCGTACCAGCAGCTATGCATATCCAAGAACCCGCTACTCATGAATCAGAAGCTCCATTTTCAGTACAAGATTCTCAGAGTTTCCCAGAAGCCAAAGACTTATCTCTAGAAAATTTAGATACTTGCCAATGCTCACAAGCCGCCTTACAAATGGCATTAATCGCTAGTGGCTTGGGGTTGTGGGATTGGAATCTGGTAACTGACAAAACCTATTATGATTCCCAATGGAAAAGCATCCTGGGATATAAAGTAGAGGAAATCGACAACGATTATAAATCCTTTGAACAACTGGTACATCCACAGGATTTACCAAGAATTCGTCAGGTATTGCACGATTATCTCCAAGGATGCATACCTGTGTTTGAAGTCGAATTGCGAATGTTGACTAAATCCGGGGAGTGGAAGTGGATTTTGACTTGTGGCAAAGTATTCCAACGGGATAAATTCGGTAAACCAGTGCGGATGGTGGGAACGCACAAGGATATTAATCAGGATAAGGCGATGTCTACGACGGGCTGCGCCTACGCTACTCAACAATACCAACTATTTGAACAACTCCAAAGAGAAATTGCTCAACACCAGTCTACCGAAGACCAAGTTAAGGAAAAATCACAACAGCTAGAAACTACCCTCGAAGAACTCAAATATACTCAAAAGCAGTTATTGCAGAACCAGAAAATGGCTAATCTCGGTCAACTGGTGGCGGATATGGCTAACGAAATTAACAACCCCGTTAACTTTATTTCCAGCAATATCCATACTGCTAGTAAATACGCTGAAGATTTAATCAGAATTATTGAACTTTACCAATATTACTATCCCACGCCTACCCCAGTTCTTGCCTTACATTTGCAACACCTTGACCTTGGTTTCGTGAAGACAGAATTTTTTAAATTACTGTGGTCAATGCGAGCCTGTTCTGAGCGTGTGAAAGATATTGTTTTCGCTTTGCGGAATTTTTCTATCTCTGACGAAGGTCAAATGAAAAAGGTTGACATACATCAAGGATTTGATAGCGTTCTCAGGATTTTGCAACATCGTCTCAAAGAAAAACCTGATAGAGCAGAGATTAAAGTAATTAAAACCTTTGGGAAATTACCCTTAATTGAGTGTTACCCTGGTGAACTCAATCAGGTATTCATCAACATTTTAACTAATGCCATTGATGCTTTAGAAGAAAGGATGAAACACGATCATTCTTTTACTCCAAAAATTTTGATTCATACAGAAGTTGTTAGCAGTCATTTATCATTGGTCAATAATCATGAACCTTGGCTAAATGACAAACTACTAGGGAAAAAGCACAAAGTTATCATTCGCATTTTTGACAATGGCAAAGGTATGCTTCCCCATATCCAAAGACATATATTTGAACCGTTTTTTACAACCAAGCCAGTAAGCAAAAGTCAAGGACTAGGGTTATCAATTAGTCGGCAAATTATCGTTGAAAAACATCAAGGTAAACTTAAGTGTAATTCTCAATTAGGTCAAGGGACAGAGTTGGTGATTGAGATGAATACAACAGCAAGACACTATGCCGCAATTAGAAAACACGCCAACTTTTAGGTAATGAACGAATGGCACTAAGTTAAGATACAGCCCTTACTCCAACTAGTTCCCAGTCTCCAGGCTGGGAACGAGGATAGAAACACGCCAACTTTTAGGTATTTAACTTTGGGGAGAAGGTGTTAATTTTTGCAAGTCGATGCATTAACAAGGCGGCCGCCGCATTCACAATGCAAGTCGATGTATTAACAAGGCGGCCGCCGCATTCACAATACAAGTCGATGTATTAACAAGGCGACCGCCGCATTCACAATACAAGTCGATGCATTAACAAGGCCGCCGCCGCCTGCCTCAACCAAAAAATTCCTTAACCGAACGGTATTGAGCGCGGTGTAGTCCGCCACGTGCTTGTGTAACTTGCATAAGTCCTGATTAAGCAAATTGCTGCAATCCATTAAGAGGTAGATCGAGAATCACTCCTGAATTTGCAGAATAACCGATATCTAGAGAAACACTTGCTTTTACCGTCTGAGAACCACCAATTATAGGAGTTGTAGAAACCCTATCTGCTGTTAAATTAGACACCAAGGGAGAGGGTCTAGGATTATCATCTGAGTTGATATCAATGTCAATAATCTCTCCGGGGGTTAACTGCAAGGTACTAAAAACACTCTGAGCTTGAGCTTTAGCATCTTTGACAGCTTCGCTCAGAACTTGCAAGCGTGCCTGCTGCAATGCTTCGTCTGAGGCAGTGAAGCTGATATTCTGTATGACATTTGCGCCTGCTTGAATAGCTTTGTCAATTGCTGCTCCAGATTGAGTTGTTGGTAACTCAAACTCAAGTGTGTTGAGACCTTCAAAACCTGTTAGGGTTTGAGTACTATTTTCATAACTATAAACAGGATTTAGTTGAATAGATGTAGTTTGAAGTTCTTGCGCGCCAAGCTTTTGCAAGACATCAACTACCGCACTTGAACGTTGAGCAACAAGTTGTTGAACTTCGGTTGCAGTTTTTCCCTGTATTTTAATCCCCAATTCTACATCAGTTAACGTGGTCGCAACATTAACCTCTCCTTGACCAGTAACTTCCAATATCTGAGGAGTTTTTGGAGTGGTGCTACCAATCAAAGAATCGGCGATCGCAATACCCAAATTTCTCACACCGATGAGATTATCAGTAGCCGAAGCAAGAGTCCCTGCTGAATTTGGAGAATAACCTATATCGAGAGAAACACTAGCTTTTACCGTCTGAGGACTACCAATTATAGGAGTTGTACTAGCTAATGCAAAAGTCCTATCTGCTGTTAAATTAGACACCAAGGGAGAGGGTCTAGGATTATCATCTGAGTTGATATCAATGTCAATAATCTCTCCGGGGGTTAACTGCAAGGTACTAAAAACACTCTGAGCTTGAGCTTTAGCATCTTTGACAGCTTCGCTCAGAACTTGCAAGCGTGCCTGCTGCAATGCTTCGTCTGAGGCAGTGAAGCTGATATTCTGTATGACATTTGCGCCTGCTTGAATAGCTTTGTCAATTGCTGCTCCAGATTGAGTTGTTGGTAACTCAAACTCAAGTGTGTTGAGACCTTCAAAACCTGTTAGGGTTTGAGTACTATTTTCATAACTATAAACAGGATTTAGTTGAATAGATGTAGTTTGAAGTTCTTGCGCGCCAAGCTTTTGCAAGACATCAACTACCGCACTTGAACGTTGAGCAACAAGTTGTTGAACTTCGGTTGCAGTTTTTCCCTGTATTTTAATCCCCAATTCTACATCAGTTAACGTGGTCGCAACATTAACCTCTCCTTGACCAGTAACTTCCAATATCTGAGGAGTTTTTGGAGTGGTGCTACCAATCAAAGAATCGGCGATCGCAATACCCAAATTTCTCACACCGATGAGATTATCTGTGTTAGCCATCTTATTCTCCTTGCTTAAAGGATGTTTGATACCTGTTGATGTTTTAATCTTAAATGATGTCTAAAAAGTAAACCGCGTTTATCACCAATACATACTGGATAAAAAACGCTCTCGCATTCGCCAGCCAAAATCTGAAGTCTCAGTATAATTATTGCTTTCAACTGTGCTTTAGACCTTGAAACTTTAGTTTTAATTGATACTCTTCACCTCCAGCCCCACTTCGACTACGCTCAGTGACCACCTGTCTCCTAACTCCAGCCTTTCTTGGTAATACCCACCCAAACTTGCTGGGCTATTTACCCAAGACAAATAAACAACAAATTTTATCAGTCAAAATTTATGACTTCCAACGTTCCCTCTCCAACTCGAAAGCGACCCACTCAAGCAATAGGAGCCAAAATTTTTCACTGGTGTAACATCATTAGTCTATTTATCATGCTCACCAGTGGACTACAAATTTACAACGCTAACCCTGTTTTTGGTGGACGCGCAGGTTTGCACATTCCTCCAATATTTACTTTAGGAGGTTGGCTTGCAGGAGGTAGACACTGGCATTTTGCAGCAATGTGGTTATTTTCGCTGAATCTGTTGTGGTATGGAATTTACATTTTAATTACCCGACGCTGGCGACATCGCTTTGTCGGTGCTAATGACTTGAAAGCATTACAAAAAACTCAAAATTCCCAACGCCTAATTTATGCATGGCATCGGATTGCTTATACAGCAATTATTCCTATTTTGCTGCTGGCATTATTTACAGGAATAGGAATGTATAAACCTGCTCAATTTTCCTGGATTGTGGATTGCTTTGGCGATTGGCAAGCATTGCGAATTGTTCACTTTGCCTCAGTGCCGATGGTTATCTTATTTGTAGTAATTCACTATCAATTAGGGCGTAAGGCTGGTGGTACTGAATTAACAGAATCAATGTTTTTGTAAACAAACTATGTCAGGGAGATAAATAAACGAGAAGACAAACGAGCGATAACTAATGACTAATGACTAATGACTAATGACTAATGACTAATGACCAATAACTCTTTAAAAGAAAATGAACTTTTTTGATAAATTGAATAGAAATATCTTACAAAATCAAAGCTTACTATTTGTAGGACTCGATCCAAATCCAGAGATGATGCCTGGGCGTTATGAATCTGAAGAACTGATTGCTGGTTTGGAAAAGTGGTTACAATTCATTATTGCGGAAACTTCTGATTTCGTTTGTGCTTATAAACCGACACTTGGCTTTTACGAAGCATTAGGTATTCCTGGTTTAGAACTACTGTACAAAACTTTAGCAGCGATTCCAGCCCATATTCCAGTGATTTTAGATGCCAAACACAGTGACTTAAATACTAGTAGCATCTTTGCCCAGACTGTGTTTACACAATGGCAAGTGGACGCAATCACTCTCAGTCCTTATACAGGACAAGATCACATAGCACCTTTTTTAGTCTATCCTGATAAAGCAGTATTTATTTTATGCTGTACTTCTAATCCAGGTGCAGAAGCTCTACAGCAATATCCGACAAACGAATCACCCCTTTATTTACAAGTGGTAAAAGAATCAAAAACCTGGGGAACTCCAGAACAATTGGGTTTGGAAGTGGGAACTACAAATCCTGAAGTTTTAGCACTTATTCGAGCAGTTGCACCTGAACGAATCATTATGGCGCGTAGCATCTGGGCGGAGGGACAAAACCTGAAACAAATTTTAGAAGCTGGCTTGAATAGTAATGGTGATGGTTTACTGATTCCTATTCCTCAAGATATGTTGGTAAATATCGAATTATCAAAAGAAGTCCAGTCATTACGTGCAGAAATTAATCAAATCAAAACTGAAATTATTTCCGAAAATTCTACTTGTTCTGTGTGGTTTCCTGATGTTTGTTTTCTAAATCAGCACCCCCACCAAGATTTGATTTTACAACTTTATGATATTGACTGCATTATGTTTGGCAGCTTTGTCCAAGCATCAGGAGCGATATTTCCTTATTACATCGACTTACGCAAAATTATTTCCAATCCCCAAGTTTTTAATCAAGTTCTCACAGCTTATGAGGATATTTTGAAGAATCTAAATTTTGATAGATTAGCAGGTATTCCCTATGGTTCATTACCGACTGCGACTGGTTTAGCTTTGCGCCTTCATTGTCCGATGATTTTCCCGCGTAAAGAGGTGAAAGCACACGGAACTCGGAGAGTAATTGAGGGTAACTTTCATGCTGGTGAAACAGTTGTAGTGGTTGACGATATTCTCATTAGTGGCAAAAGTGTTATGGAAGGGGCAGGAAAGTTGGAATCAGCTGGATTAAAGGTTAATGATATTGTGGTATTTATCGACCACGAACAAGGAGTGAAAGATAGGTTACAGCAAAATGGTTATCGTAGCTATGCGGTTTTAACTATTTCGGAAATTACTAATACTCTGTATCAAGCAGGGCGAATAAATGAGGAGCAATTTTTAGCTTTTGCTGAAAGTTAATCATTGGAATAATGGGAAGTGGAGCGTCGGGAAAGATTTTTCTTGTCTACTTCCTCTTGAGCAAATTTAATTACTCGGTTAAATCTCGTAAATAGAATAATTTTCACTTTGAAATTAATTATGAATTTTCCACTGAACCAATTACTTAGATGGTTAATTTTTACGCTGTTATTTCCTCTAGTATTCCTCAATGGTTGGCTAGCATTTTTGCTGATTAAAAACTTTCAACCTGTTGTCACAATTCTTGTATTGGCTACCTTGCTTGCATTTATTTTAAACTATCCTGTTTCGATTCTCCAACAACGGAGAGTTAAACGCAGCTATGCAGTAGCATTGGTTTTTATATTAGCATTGGTAATTGTTGTGGCTTTGGGTATCACTTTAGTACCCATTGTTTTAGAGCAATTCAATGAAATGGTTAAAGTCTTTCCCCAATGGATTGATTCTAGCGAAGAAAAACTTCAGATTCTCAATAATTGGTTTTTTAAACATAAATTAAATGTAAATTTAAGTCAGCTATTAGCACAAGTAACTGACCAATTACCTAATGAAATCGAGTTTATTTCAGATAAACTTTTAAGTATTATCATAGATACAATTGATAGTGTTTCTGAGGCGTTAATCACAGTAGTACTAACTTTTTACTTGTTGTTAGATGGGCCAAGAATTTGGGAGGCGATATTTAAGAAATTACCTGGAAATATTGCCCAGCAGATAAGCCAGTCTATTCAGCAAAACTTCCAAAATTACTTAATTGGTCAGGTAAGTTTGGCTTTGTTGATGGGTGTTTCTATAACATTATTATTTTTAGCTTTTCAAGTCCAGTTTGGTTTACTCTTTGGTTTAGGAGTTGGACTTTTGAGCTTAATTCCCTTTGGTGATGTCGTCAGTCTGGTTTTAATAACTTTAATAATAGCGTCACATGACTTTTGGCTAGCAGCTAAAGTTTTTGCGGTAGCTGTTGTTATCGATCAGTTAATCGATCAGGCGATCGCACCCCGTCTTTTAGGCAAATTTACTGGCATTAGACCAATATGGGTATTAATTGCTTTGCTTGTAGGAACCAATGTTGGCGGAGTCTTGGGTTTACTAGTTGCGGTACCTGTAGCTGGTTTTATCAAAGATGTAGCAGATGGTTTTTCTAAATCTGCTAATTCTGATAACCTGGGTGAGGGTGAAGCAGGATCGGAATTGTTGATAGAAAAATCAATATCGCAATGAGTTTTGGATAAAAATTGCCATCTTTACTGTTAACGGTAAGTAGCAACGGTGTCATTTAGGTCGTAATTCACTCAAGTCAACCTTATTCCCAAACCTCGTAAATTGGCTAAGGAATTAATATGGACAAATTGCCCCTAAAACAGTTAGTCAAAAGCATTTATCAGGAACTACTGCCTAGATTACAGATTGAAAGTGTCAATCCCCATAATCCAATTAAGGTCAGTTATCTTCCGCAACCTTGGCGCCTGCTTGGCAAAGGAAACTACGCCGCAGTATTTTATCACCCCGATTCCCCTGACTGTGTAGTTAAGATTTATGCCCCAGGACGGCCAGGTTTTGAAGAGGAAGTAGAAGTTTACCACCGTCTAGGTTATCATCCAGCCTTTTCTGAGTGTTTCTACGCCAAGGATGGGTTTTTAGTCTTGAAACGGCTTTATGGAACAACCCTCTACGATTGTATGCACTTTGGTTTACTAATTCCCAAGCAGGTAATAAAGGACATTGATGAAGCTCTTGACTATGCGCGAAGTTGCGGACTCCACCCTCATGATGTCCACGGGCGTAATGTCATGATGTACCAAGGGAGAGGATTAGTTGTAGATATATCAGATTTTCTGCATCAAGAAGCTTGCTCAAAGTGGAATGACCTCAAAAAGGCTTACTACTGGTTATATTTGCCCGTGTGTTACCCACTGCGACTGCGCGTACCATACTTTGCCTTAGATATCGTCCGCAAATTTTATCGCTTGGGAATTTCTGTTAAAAATTTTTGTTACCAACTACCCTTAAGATTAACTAATATTAAGTATTTAAAACGTTAATATAGGACTCATATTTGATTTTTGAAAAAAACTCAGTACAGCTTTATTCCTTCTTCCCAGTCCTCAGTCCCTAGTCCCTACGATTAATTCAGAAATCAAATCAGATTGCTATAGCTTTTATTAATATAAGCACTCAAAAATACTAGTTGGTTTACCACTCATCTAAATACAAACGAATTTGGCTCACTGTCTCTTCGCCGTGTACTCAACTTCCAAACGGTCGTATTCTTCAATTTCTGCGGCAATCTCCGTGTCAATTACTTCCTGGTTAGCATAGTAGTAAGCTAGCGCTGCATAAACTTGTGCCAACATTAGCTGTGGTCTTTGGACAACGATCTCTTCTGGTTTCATGCCTGCGTTGAAATCGATCGCAATATTATGTACCGTAATCCGGTGTCCTGCAATCCGAGGGCGACCACCACAGGTTCCGGGTGTGCTGACAATCAGCGTGCCAATGTCGGTAATTGTTTGCATAGCTTGTTTACTAAATTTTGCTCTCATAGACAACTGAGCAATTTTAAACTTCTTCTAATCTAGAAATATAAATATCCAGTTGTTTATTTAGCTACCTACAGCAAAATAAAACATTTATCCCTAATAATTAGGAGTCTACCATTAATCCCAGAAAACCAAACATCCTGCCTGCATTGGAGACGATAGACTTTTTATAAGAGTAATTTTGACAAAAACTCGAATTTCCCAACATTTCAAAGCAGGTATGGGGCAATGGTGCGGTTAAAACTGTGGCAGTGGGTAGTCTTAGCAATTCCGATCGCGTTTATCATCATTTTCTTATTGGTGTCTGCCGGTTCACAAATTCACGCGTGGGGCATTAATTGGATTTGGGGTGTATTCACCGTTTTATTTGTTGGTTGGCGTTGGCTGCTAGTCAAATGGACTCAACCAGCTGTTAACGAGGTGGAAGCTGTATTAACTGAAGTCCGTGAAGAACTGGAATCGACAGCAGAGGATACTGTAGAGCTACCAGTGGGAAGTGACACCACAAAACTTGCACAAACCGCCCTTCAAGAAATTCTCCAAGCAGCACAAAGCGATCGCCCGATTTGGGAAGACTGGCAAACTTTTTGGACGCGATGCCAGGATTTAGTTGTAGCGATCGCTCATATCTACAATCCTGAAGTTCAATATCCCCTGTTGAATATTTACGTCCCCCAAGCTTACGGGCTGATTCGGGGAACGGTGGATGATATGGATCGGTGGATGCAAAAGTTATCCCCTGTCCTCAATCAGGTAACGGTTGGACAAGCATACCAAGGATATGAAGTCTACCGAAAGTTGGAACCATCGGCTCGGAAATTCTGGAAAGCTTGGAACTGGGCACAGTGGATCTTAAATCCGGTGGCGGCGGTGGCAAAACAAGCCAGTCAGGGTTCTAGTAACCAAGCAACTCAGCAATTATTGGGGAATTTGAGCCAGTTATTCCGGGAAGCTGCCTTGAGAAACTTATGCCGACAAGCGATCGCACTTTACGGACGTAGCACCTTACCAGTTCCAGCAACCGTAGCTTCTCCAGCAACTTTACCCAAGCCAAAAACTCAAACACTCCGAGAAATCCTGACTCAAGCTCAACCAGCCAAGGCGGTTGAGCAAAAACCCGTAAATATTCTGCTGGTGGGGCGCACGGGATCGGGAAAAAGTAGCCTGATTAATACGCTATTTCAGGCGGATCTCGCAGCAGTTGACGTTTTACCTAGTACCGATCGCATTCAGAGTTATCAATGGCAGACTGAAAGTGGCGAAACTTTGACGCTTTTAGATACACCTGGTTACGAACAAGTCAACCGTGCCGAACTCCGAAATTTAGTGCTTGATTATGCCATCAATTCAGATTTGCTGCTGTTAGCTACTCCTGCCCTCGATCCTGCCCTGCAAATGGATGTGGACTTTTTGCAAGACATCAAAGCAGAAGTTGCAGATTTACCTGCGATCGCGATCGTCACCCAAGTAGACCGGCTGCGTCCCATCCGCGAATGGCAACCGCCTTATGATTGGGAATGGGGCGATCGTCCCAAAGAAATTGCCATTAGAGAAGCCACTGAGTATCGCGCCAAACAGCTAGGAAACTTCTGTAATCTAGTTTTACCAGTGGTTACAGGCGACAGCAAAACAAATCGAGTTGCCTGGGGAGTAGAAGCGCTATCCTTGGGATTAGTGGATGCGATCGCACCTACCAAGCAACTCCGTCTCGCCCGCTTTTTGCGTAACCTAGAAACTCGCATCGTCGCCGCCGCCAAAATCATCGACCACTACACCTTCCAAATGACGACAACACAAGGATTAACGGCATTGCTCAAAAGTCCCGTCCTTCAGTTTGTTTCTACCCTCTCAACCGGATCTCCAGCTTTAGCATATATGCTGGCAAAGCAAATTCCTGTGGAACAGTTGCCGATTGTAATTGGCAAACTGCAAATGGGATATGAGCTTTTCTCGCTCTTGAACCCTAACTCGGTCAACTTTGAATTGCTAGCCCTTTGGCCGCTACTGCTGGAAAACACCGCTGCACCCGATCGCAATGCCTGGGCATTTGGTCACGCTCTAGTGGAGTACTGGACTCAAAATTTGACGGTTGAACAACTCCGGGAGCGATTTGAGTATTATTTAGCGATCGCCAAATAATTTGTCTGCATTAGCAATGTCTACGAAGGATTGTGACGCATCTTTGATTTTCTTGCAAATACTACGTCTAAATAACGAGTTTAATCTGTTACGTAATCCCCGTAGATTAAACACCAAAACTTGCATTAATAAATAAAAGTAGATTACGAATATTTACTTAGCAATTTTGAAGAATTTCATCCTATATAAGGAAAAGTAAAAATGCGGTAACAGATTGTAATCTCAAGATTGAGGCTAAGATTACGATTAAGAGTAGGTGTCAGCTGAACTACCCGCTTTACCTAAATTTTTATACAGATATCTTTTTGTTCGGAGTTCTTTATGAAAAATATGTTACAAACCTCCATCTCTCAAGAACAGAATTCAGACCAAAGCTATAGCATTTCCTCTTACAACAGGCTGCTTTCGGTCGTGAAGGATTTGGCCTGTGTGCGGACTATTGAAGAAATTATTGAGATTGTGCGTTTGGCTGCTCGCGATCTCACAAATGCTGATGGAGTAACTTTTGTATTGCGGGATGGTGAATGTTGCCACTATGTCGATGAAAACGCCATTGGCCCGCTTTGGAAAGGTATGCGTTTTCCGCTCAAGTCTTGCGTCTCCGGTTGGGCAATGCTCAATAAAAAAGCAGCCGTAATTGAGGATATTTACCAGGATGCACGAATTCCGATTGAGGCGTACAAAGTAACATTTGTCAAAAGTTTAGTGATGGTTCCGATTCGGGTTTCCGATCCTTTGGGTGCGATTGGAGCTTACTGGAGTACACACCACCTAGCCACACCTGAAGAGATCGGAATGCTTGAGATTTTGACTGATACTACAGCAGTTGCGATCGCTAACGTGCAACTTTTCCAGAAACTGACGAACCAAAATGCCCTAAAAGACAAATTTATTGCCATGCTAGCTCACGAACTGAGGAATCCCGTTGCCCCCATCTCCAACGGCGTTCAGCTTCTCAAGTTGAAGCTAGGAAAGACTGGTGCAGTCGGAGAAACAGTTTTAATGATGCAAAACCAGATTAAGCACCTCTCGAAATTGATCGATGAGTTACTTGATGTGTCGTCCATCACTTATGGAAAGATTTCATTAAACCTTGAGAAGGTTAATCTGGTAGAATTAATTCGCCAAAGTCTCAATGACCATGCACAAGCAATCAAGAGATGGAACCTTAATGTTGTAGAAGACCTGCCAAACACGCCCGTGTGGGCTTATGTTGACTCCACTCGCTTCTTCCAAATCTTTGGGAACCTTCTTGATAACGCCTTAAAGTTTTCCCAACCAGATGGAACGATCTGGGTGGATTTCTCAGTTATTCCAGGTGAGAATGGCTCAGGTAGTGTAGCAGTCTTATCTGTAAGAGACTTAGGCATCGGCATAGAACCGACAATATTACCAGAACTTTTCGAGCCGTTTACCCAAGCCGATCGCAGTTTAGATCGTTCGCGGGGCGGGCTAGGTTTGGGACTTTCGGTAGTAAAAAGTCTTGTAGAACTTCATGGTGGTAATGTTGAAGCCTCAAGTAGAGGGATAAATTTGGGAGCAGAATTCAAAGTCACTCTCCCTATGTGCGAAGAGATTACAGCCTCAGACGACGACCTAGAGATTACAGAGGCGGCGAAAAAGTCGTTGAAGATTTTAGTCATCGAAGATAACGAGGATTCAGCCTTATCCTTACAAGCAGTACTTGAGTATTTTGGGCATGAAGTTTCCATCGCCAAGGATGGAATTTTAGGGGTAGAAACTGCAAAGAAGCTTGAGCCTCATGTAATTATTTGTGACATTGGACTTCCCAAAATGGATGGATTCGCCGTTGCACAGGAACTGAGTAAAGACTCCAAATTTACTCGCTCAATTCTGATTGCACTGACCGGCTACGGTAGCCAAGAAGATCGGCAGCTTGCGCTGAAGTCTGGTTTCAAATGCCACTTAACCAAGCCTGTAGACTTTGACATACTGAAAGCAGAAATCGATCGATACTTTGATGAAGTATTATCAAGTTGAAATTATCTTAACCGTCGATCTTCCCTCATAAGGCTTATTACATACGTACTTAATACAAATCCGTTGTTTTGTTTTGGAACATTGCGATCGCATAGATTGACCTCTCCCCCAGCCCCTCTCCGTTGGCGTCAGCCTGCCGTTAGGCATAGCGGAGAGGGGAGCCGGATTTCTCCCCCTTCCCTACAAGGGTTGGGGGTTGGGGGGTTAGGTCTGTGTGCAAAGTGCAAAGGTGCGATGATCGCGCTGATAGAATGGTCAATTAGGTGAAAACATTGTTATCTTTGTACTCCTAAAGCTTGACTGCAAATGACATCTATAAAATCAATAAATTGTTGTCACACAGCATTTGCCGCTTTACTGGTATTAGGGTATATATACAGTAGTGATAACAAGTTTTACAGTGCTTCAAGGAAAAATTCTGTAGATGTCTTTGCGGTGAGCAACTCGTTGGCAAATTAATGTTTGTGTTGCTTGATCAAGAGTAATGCCAATACGATAATCACCAACTCGAATCTTATATTTATCACTATAGCCCTTCAGCTTTTCAAGATATCCTAATTCAAACGGATTCTCTGTTTCAAGTTCTTGAAAGACAATAGGTTCTATGCGGCTTTGAATCTCAACTGGTAAAGCAGCAAGTTCTTTCAAGAACCTTTTAGTATATTCAACTTGCCACATTTTCTTCTTTTAGTGATTGATAATATTGTAGTGCTTCATCTTTTGATAATGGTTTTTCTTCCTCTACTTCATCAATGAGTTTTGCTAACCCATAATCTTCAAGAATTTCTTCAATCTTTTCAAATTCAGCGATAGGAATTTGTACGGCAATAGGTTGTTGATTGTCATCAATAACATAGCTTTTGTGAAGTTCAAGCATTTTAATAACTCCTATGTGTAAAAATCCATACCCTTACTATAAGCTGTAGTAATGAAGCGGTTTTTTATATCTTATTTTCCACAAAACTCACCTGAACTAACTATTTTAAATATTCTTTGTTAGATAGATAACTCTCTATATTCTCTAATATTGCTTTTAAATAAGAAATAACTCTTTTTTGAATTTTTAATAACTCATACGCAGTAGCATTTCTACCAACTTCCTCAAATGACTTAGAACCATGTGCAAGATCATTTCTGTTGGTCTTAACTGTTAGTAAATCGCTCCCATTTTGAGTTTTCCTAGCATTTGTCTTATATGAAAAACCATACATATTTGCTGTATCTTTTATTTCTCTTGCATCGACATTACCTGAAAATAATCTCTTTTTGTTAAAACTAGCTGATATAATATCAACTGAAATATTTTGGATACTAACTAAAAGATTATTTGTGGATTTATTATCTTTATCTTTAATGTTATCAATAATAATCTTTTTAATTTCATCTCTAACATCATCAAAAGAAATATTTTTATTTTTTAGTTCATCGAAAACTGCTTCAATCGCATTAGTCATAGTGGATTCGACTAGATTATAGAGCAACAAAAATCCTGTTGCTTTAAGAGTTTTTTCTAAGTCATTGTTTATTGATTTGGTTTTTGTATTCTTAGCATTACCCATGCTTAATTTAATTGAACCTTGCTCTAAATTTTTCAAAAATAAAAAATATCTACTAACTTCTTGATCGCGGTCATCAAAATCTTGAAATAATGTACTTTTCATTAATTGCCTAGAAGCTGATCGCGAACATAATGAATACGCTTATTGACCTTATTTTGAGAACTACTTGCATCAGATTGAGTACAATCTTTAAATGCTTGAGAATCTAAAAAACTAGTTGATTTTGGTACTAGATTTGGGTTTTCTCTTAATGCTAAAGCAATACCGACAGAGATTGATTCAAACTTGATTCGAGTTGTAGGTTCATAGCAATTTTTTATTTTTCGATAAATATGTAAAGCATTAGGAAAATGCTTTTCCACAAATTCTAACATCAAATAAAACTCATTTTTCATTGTATCAATACTTAGAGAACTAGATTTATTTTCTCGTTCTAAATAGTCATCCAAGAACTCATGAACTTTTCTGCCAGAGTAATTTTTATAATTATTTAAAAATGCAAAAAAACGTAAGACAAATTCTTGTGGATCTCTTTTATCAATTTCAGGTTTAGTAAATGAGCATAAATCTTGAAATTTTTTATTTATTGATAGTTCCTCAATTAAATCGAGAAACTTTCCTGGTTTACTTCCCCTGCGTTTCTCCATTTCATTTAATTCAACACTACCACTATTAATTCTCTCAAAAAGATCCCTTCTGACTTCTTCATCTGCTTCTTCTGTTAATTGAATCATTCTAATAGTAGTTCTGTTAAAACGCCTTTGGCGTTGTGGCGGTAAATCTTCAAAAGTAAACCCATTAAGAGTTTTTAATTTT
The DNA here is from genome assembly GCF_034530955.1 of Nostoc sp. DedQUE05. Classification (NCBI taxonomy): domain Bacteria; kingdom Bacillati; phylum Cyanobacteriota; class Cyanophyceae; order Nostocales; family Nostocaceae; genus Nostoc; species Nostoc sp. DedQUE05. The sequence goes on from NZ_JAVRCB010000008.1 coordinate 76,123, forward strand.
TCAAGATTTTTTAATCTAAGTTCATTGTTAATAAACCTAGTTAAAGTGCGAATACGTTGTGTACCATCTATAATTTCTAAACGTGCTAAATTTTCTGATTCTGATATATCAGCAACGAAAATATAAGGTATTGGTAAACCTAAAACTACAGATTCAATAAATTTTGATTGCCTATCTTCATCCCAAGCCATTTCTCGTTGATAGTCTGGAATAAAGAATTCATTTTCATCTTCATCTTTGCCATATAAATATTTTTGAACAATTACTTCGATAGGGTATTCTAAGGTGTTGTAGTCAACACGCTTTCTTTTGTCACGAATTTCTTCTTCAGCCTTTTCTTTGCGTTCATCTGTAATTTCTAATTGAGTTACCATAACTTGACAATTTGTTTTCGTTAATGTTTAGTATTAGAGATTTTTGTATTGATTTAACTAATCTGACCAAATTTTACCACTTGGCTAAGTTAAAGGTGAATCTCGAAAAAACATTGTATCTGATCTAATAATTATACTAAACCCTAACTTCATTAAGCTTAGGTATTTTTTCCCCAAGAATCATATCATTTCCTAAAGTCAAGACTCACTTTAGCTGAAATTATACCAACTGTTAATTTTCTATACTTACAGACAGTTTTTTTTCACCAGCTATATCCGCAAACAGTTTAACTTCAGCATATTTGATTGGATAGGGATCAGCCGTAATTGTCGAGCTATCTTTAATTAAGGCATTTTTTACGGCATTATAGTAATATCTTTTGCTGGCATTTTTACCCAAATAATAAAAATTAGGTGGGCATTGCCCACCCTACAATATTTACTAACGCAAACTACTAGCTGGCATACCTAAAAGATCCTCAAGCCTCGGCATATCTTCCAACGTAATCACGCGCCCTTCATCCTCAAAACCGACGATTTGATCGAAGTTCAAATACCGATACAAATTATCTGCAAAAGGATGAATTCTACTCGCCACAATATCCAAGTATTCCTGCACTGTCGGCAGCCGTCCCAGCAGCGCACAAACTGCGGCTAATTCTGCTGAACCAAGATACACTCGTGCATCTTTACCCATGCGATTATTGAAGTTGCGGGTAGAGGTAGAAAATACTGTTGTGCCATCAGCAACTCGCGCCTGATTACCCATGCATAAACTGCATCCTGGCATTTCTGTTCTAGCACCCGCAGCCCCAAAAACGCTGTATACACCTTCTTCTTTTAATTGGTGTTCGTCCATGCGGGTTGGTGGTGCTATCCACAAGCGAGTTTTTACTTCACCAGCACCTTCCAAAACTTTCGCCATTGCTCGATAATGACCGATATTTGTCATACACGAACCCAGGAATACTTCTTGCACTGGATCGTTAGCAACTTCCGATAATAACTTAACATTATCGGGGTCATTGGGAGCAGCAACAATTGGTTCTTTGATTTCGTTTAAATCAATTTCAATTACTTCGGCATACTCTGCATCGGCATCGCCTTCTAATAACACGGGATTGGCTAACCATTCTTCCATCTTTGCCACACGGCGCAGCATGGTACGCGCATCTTGATAGCCTCGTGCTATCATATTTTTCAGCAATGCTACGTTAGAACGCAGATATTCAGAAATTGTCTCTACACTCAGCTTAATTGTGCATCCGGCACAAGAACGTTCGGCGCTAGCATCGGTGAGTTCAAAGGCTTGTTCAACTTTTAAATCTGGCAAACCTTCAATTTCTAAAATTCGCCCGGAGAAGACATTTTTCTTGTTCTGCTTTTCTGCTGTGAGCAAACCTTTTTGAATTGCCACGTAGGGTATGGCATTCACGACATCGCGCAGGGTGACACCGGGTTGCAATTCACCTTTGAATCTTACCAAAACTGACTCTGGCATATCTAAAGGCATCACACCCAAGGCGGCTGCAAAGGCTACCAACCCAGAACCGGCGGGGAAGGAAATACCCAAGGGGAAGCGGGTGTGAGAGTCACCGCCAGTTCCCACGGTGTCGGGTAGCAGCATCCGGTTTAACCAAGAGTGGATGATACCATCACCGGGACGCAGGGCGACACCGCCACGAGAAGCAAAGAAATCGGGGAGTTCGTGATGGGTTTGGATGTCTACTGGTTTGGGATAAGCTGCTGTGTGGCAGAAACTTTGTATCACTAAATCTGCACTGAAACCAAGACAGGCGAGTTCTTTTAATTCGTCGCGGGTCATGGGGCCTGTGGTATCTTGAGAACCAACGGTAGTAATGATGGGTTCGCAGGATGTGCCGGGACGCACACCAGGTAATCCGCAAGCTTTACCTACCATTTTCTGTGCCAAGCTGTAGCCTTTGCCTGTATCAAAGGCTTGCTGGGGACGGGTAAAAACTGTGCTGTGTTCTAAACCTAGTGCAAGACGAGTTTTATCGGTAAGGGTACGTCCAATAAGTAGGGGAATACGTCCACCTGCGCGAACTTCATCGAGGATAGTATCAGGTTTGAGGTCAAAGGTGGAAATAACTTCGCCTGCTTCGTTGGTGATTTCGCCTTTGTAAGGATGGATGGTAATTACCATGCCGGTTTCGAGTTTGGTGACATCGCACTGAATAGGCAAAGCACCGGCATCTTCAGCTGTGTTAAAAAAGATTGGCGCGATCGCACCACCTAAAACATAACCTCCAGCGCGTTTGTTTGGTACAAAAGGTATATCATTTCCCATGTGCCACAACACCGAGTTGATGGCAGATTTACGCGAGGAACCTGTACCAACTACATCTCCCACGTAAGCTACAGGATGCCCTTTTTTCTTCAGTTCGGCAATGGTTGCCAAGCTTCCCGGTTGCCGTGACTCTAACATCACTAAGGCGTGTAAGGGAATATCTGGGCGAGTTGTGGCGCTTTGGGCGGGGGATAAGTCGTCGGTATTGGTTTCGCCAGGAACTTTAAAAACGGTGACAGTAATCGCTTCTGGTACTGTGGGGCGACTGGTAAACCATTCAGCTTCCGCCCAAGAATCAATCACCCGTTTGGCGAAAGGATTGGTTTTAGACAACTCTAAAACATCGTGGAAGGCATCATACACCAAGAGGATTTTGCTTAAAGCGTTGGCGGCGTAGGCGGCGATGGGTTCCTTCCCTTGTCCGCCCATTACCAGAGGCGTTTCGGAAGAGTCGGAGAGGGATACGGTGGGCCATTGCAGCAAATCGATTAAAGATTGCACATTGTAACCACCTACCATCGTCCCCAGCAATTGCACTGCTTCTATGCGCGAAACCAAGGGACTAGTGATTTCCTTTTTGGCGATCGCAGTGAGAAATCCAGCTTTGACATAAGCTGCTGGATCGACACCAGGAGAAACGCGATCGCTCAATAAATGCAATAATATATCCTCTTGACCCTTTGGCGGATTTTTCAGTAATTCACATAATTCTGAGGTTTGCTTCGCATCCAATGGTAAAGGGGGAATACCGAGTGCTGCTCTTTCGGCAACGTGTTTACGATATTGTTCTAGCATTTTTATGTTCTCCATTGGGATGTTCTATCTTCAATTATGAAATTTTTAGGCAATACTTGGCTATAAAAGTTTAGCTTACTTTTATGATGAAAGCCTTACTGGTAATCGGTTATTAGCAACTTTTTTATACTGAAATTTTGGAAAATATAAGGCAATAAAATTCGCTACTACACAAACTTTCGTCCACCTCCGTGGACTAAGAGTAAATCAAGAATTTTTAACCCACAGAGGTGGGTTTCGTTTGTATAGCCGCGACTTCTAGTCGCCAGGTGTAGCAATAATAAATTAGATTGATTGTTGGTTTAACCAAGTTTCTAAATCAGCAACACTAGAAAAATCTAGTAATGCTTCTCCTAAATTCTCTAATTGTTCAATGGATAAACCTTTAATTTGCCCGATTAATGATACATCAATTTCACCACCAATACGGCGATTTAGTAGACGCAGTATTAAGTCTTGTTTTCCTTCTTGCCTTCCTTCTTGCCTTCCCTCTTCTTTGGCTTGTTCTCTGTTTCTTTGATAAAGTGGTTCTAGCCGCATAATTAGCTCCCTATCATCTGCTTCTAATTCTTGATTTACTCTCAAGTTTTCGCGCAAGTTGTAAACTAATTCGAGAGTTGCTTTCTGGTATGGATGATCTAATGGTAACGCTTGCAACTCGATAATCGCTTGTGATTGCACACTTCCCCTACCTAAAAGCCTCAACCATAATGTCTCTGGTGTTTGGGGTAGTTGGTGTATTGCTACAATTGCTGTTCGCAAGGCATCTGGCAGAAAATGTACTCCCGATAACCAACCTGTTTTTTGTATAGTTCCAAAGCTAGACAATCTAGTTTCAGATATGGTAGGTGTAAGAACCCACAATTTGGGAATTTCAGAGTCCTGAAGTTTGATTTTATTAGTTTTAGCTTCTCGTCGCAGCAGAGCCTTTATTTCTAATAATTTGAGAATACAGTCGCAGATTTCATCGGTAGAAGCTGGATTGCGGTATGGTTCTATAATTGCAGGATGTTCAGCAAATCTCCAAGCATTCCCAGTATTTGTATATTAGAGCTTTGCTGTTTGGCAGGAGTGAATAAAACATCTATTTCTTTAATCTCTCCTGAGACTTTTTCTGATGCTTTGACTTCTCCGTAATCTTTTAATAATTCTTCTAGATAATCTTTGGCAAATTTATCATGTATAAACCTGGTCATTCAATTTTAAGATTTCGGAAGTTTTGGGTTAATGTAAAGTGTTATTATATAGCAGTTCTGAATCATTCGTGATGAAATAAATTCCCGACTTCTTAAATAAGTCGGGAATCTGGCCACCTTGTATTTTTACAGATACCATTCTAAAAAAGTTAAAAGCAGATTCTACAAGCCTTTTGACTTTTGCGTAGCGATACTAGGTGGTTATTGCATTTTCATCTGATGTTTTATCTGTGTTAGATTTCAAGCGTGTCAATCGGCTTTTACGGATACGTTCGCTGTCTCTAACGCCACCTGCAAGTTCATATTCATTGCTGTTTTTGCCGTACTTGCAACCAACCCACGTCAGCATTTTGTCTGAAACCTGACTTAAGGTTTTTTCCATGTCATCCAGCTTATTTCTAGAAGAGTCAATCATAGCTATAGCAGCGTTATAATCATCAAGCATATTGTGAAAATTGTCTATTAACTGAGTCAGGTTTTGCAAATTGTAAGTATTATCAAAATTGATCTGTGGATCGATAGCTTTCAGTCCGGCAACTCTAAATTCAGCTTTTTCTAAAATTCGGGAACTACGTTTTTTTCTAGCCATAAATTTACACTTTTAAAAGCTTTACAAAGCTATTTTGTCTCAATTAACCTGGATTTTGGTTCAGCAAAAAGCGCATTTTTTTAGTAAAAGTTTTTCTTTATGTCCGTGATTTCTCGGAATTTAATCATCAAAGGGTGATTTTCAGCAAAATAATATTATGTTTGAGCAACATGACAATAGGGCACAGCATTGCTGTAACCCTACAAATGGTCTGTCTTCTATGTCAACTGCGATCGCTGTAACCTTAAGCCTTAATGCTGTAACCTTAAGCCTTAATGCTGTAACCTTAAGCCTTAATGTTGTAACCTTAAGCCTTAATGCTGTAACCTTAAGGCTTAATGTTGTAACCTTAAGCCTTAATGCTGTAACCTTAAGCCTTAATGTTGTAACCTTAAGCCTTAATGCTGTAACCTTAAGCCTTAATGCTGTAACATTGTGCAAAGTGTGTATTGTTGATTTACAGCGATCGCAATTCCCCACACTGAATCACGAGAAGCACCCACATCCGGCCCGGCAGCTTTGAGAACTTCGCGGGTAGTGCCAAATAAACTATAAAGAGAGTTCATCGCTTCTCGTACCAAACCCTGGTCAACTTCCAAAGGTTTTACAGCAATGCGCGTCACCAATTCCACATAAAGCGACCAAGCCGCCTTCTTTTGTGTGGTGTCAACTTTCCAAGACATCGAACCAATGCCTAAAGGCAGACTTACAGATACAGTCTCTAATGAAACGCGATGTCTACGGCGGGCTACGCCTACGCGCATATTTATAATAAGCAAATTTAACTAATTTATTTGGGTATTGTGTAGTCAATAATGTTACTAATCTATAACTTATTCAGAATTAGTTGCTATAATTATCAATCTTTTACCTAAACTTTTATAGTAACATCTGGATATTTTTAACTAATTCAGATAAACTAATAAATTTGTCCGTAGCATGACCTTCTTTTGTATATGCCCAAAACTTACACCGTAGAAATTGATCACCAAGGCAAAATTCATACCTTGCAAGTTCCTGAAAATGAAACGATCTTATCAGTTGCCGATGCTGCTGGTTTGGAACTGCCGAGTTCTTGCAATGCAGGTGTCTGCACAACTTGCGCCGGTCAAATAAGCGAAGGAACTGTGGATCAAACTGATGGTATGGGTGTTAGTCCAGATTTGCAAAAGCAAGGTTACGTATTGCTTTGTGTTGCCAAGCCCCTTTCTGATTTGAAAATTCAGACGGAAAAGGAAGACATAGTTTATCAATTACAATTTGGCAAAGGCAAATAATCAGCGAACAGTTATCAGTATATCGGATGATTATTCATAACTGAATAACTGTTTGCGGAGATTACCAAACCTGATAAATTACGCAAGTATTTAATTGCAGATAAAATCAGCTATTCTAGAAACTAGAAATTAACAGGAATTACCAAAATGACGACTCATTTTATTACCGCAGAAATTGATTTACAAGAAACTCCCGCAGAGTTACTAGAAGTAATTGAAACAGAGTTAAAGAGACAAGGCGAACCTCTGCGTTGGGCAGTTACTTCTGTGGACGTTGACGAACAAAAAGCTACAGTTGAAGCTGTGGTGACAAAGAGTGCTGTTAGCGATAGCGGGGCATTAAGCCAGTGCTGAGTTAGAAGTTAAAAGCTGAGAGTGGGCAAAGGTTATTTCATTTTCATCTAGCCCGCCTCAGAATGAATTCTGAGTCTAATAGCGAAAGTCGTCTCAAGACGACTAAGAAAAGGTTATAGCCCGTTTTAACGGACTTTAGTTCTGAGCAGTTTATGTTTAGAACAAAATAGCCCTGGAGAGTGGGAAATAACTTAAAATGAATCGTCCATATACCGCTATCTTAATTGTACCAACTGGCGTTGGGGCTGCCATTGGGGGTTATGCAGGAGATGCTTTGCCTGTTGCCAGAGTTATAGCACAGGTTTGCGATCGCCTAATTACTCACCCCAATGTCCTCAATGGCGCAAGTTTGTATTGGAATCTCCCCAATGCTTTTTATGTTGAAGGTTACGGACTTGACAAATTCGCCTCTGGATGCTGGGGGTTGCGTCCAGTCCGCAGCAACAAAGTAGGTTTGCTTTTAGACCAAGGCATTGAGCCAGAGTTACGACTACAACATATACAAGCAGCCGATGCAGTCAGAGCAACTCTGGGATTGACTTTAACAGATTATGTAATTACAGATGCGCCATTAAATGTAGAATTACGGACTACAGCATCGGGGGCTAGTTGGGGAACAATTGGCAACCCAGATAGCTTGTTACGAGCAGCCGAGATATTAATAAAAAAAGCGGGGGCAGAAGCGATCGCAGTTGTCGCCCGTTTCCCGGATGATATGGACTCAGAAGCAGTACAGAAATATCGTCAAGGTGAAGGGGTAGATTCTTTAGCGGGTGCAGAAGCCGTAATTAGCCATTTGCTAGTGCGAACCTTTCAAATTCCTTGCGCCCATTCACCCGCCCTTTTAAGCGAACCTCCGCAACCAGATTTATCTCCCCGTTCCGCCGCCGAAGAATTAGGTTATACCTTTTTGCCTTGCGTGCTTGTAGGATTAAGTCGTGCCCCACAATTTATAATAGAGAGAGCGATCGCATCACAGCAAGGAGATATTTGGGCAGATGAAGTGGATGCTGCGATCGCACCTGCAACTGCCTGTGGTAGCAGTGCCTTACTGAGTTTAAGCCAAAAACGATGCCAAATAATTACAGTAGAAGAAAATAAAACTCTGATAAAAGTTCCTCCAGAACCTTTGGGGATCAAATCTATACAGGTAAACTCATATTTAGAAGCAGTAGGTGTATTGGTAGCACATAAAGCAGGCATCAATCCCTCCGCTCTCCGTCCCAAATTATTACCTTTGCAGTCAGTAATTAAAAGTTAGAAGTTAGGAGTTAGGAGTTTGGAGTTTGGAGTTATGCCCAATGCCCAATTCCCAATTCCCAATTCCCAATTCCCAATGCCCAATGCCCAATGCCCCCTCTCCCTTTAAAAACCTGTGATTGAACAACAAAAGCAAGAGCCAGAAATTCCATACCTAACGCGTATCCAAGTACTTGGGGCGATGGGAGCGACTGCAATCATTTTGTTGATAGTCGCTAAACTTTCGTTATACTTTGGCAACTTTTCGCTATTTTCTTGGGACTTGAATCCAAGAGAAGCGCTATTAGGTGTAGGGTTGGGGTTTGTACTCACCGCGTTAAGTGGCTTAACTTACCGTCTATGGACTGCCTATCGTAAGAGTGCAGATTATTACCTAGAAATCGTACTGAAGCCTTTAGCTTTACCAGATTTAATTTGGCTGGGGTTGCTACCCGGATTGAGTGAAGAATTGTTATTTAGAGGTGTGATACTACCAGCGTTAGGCTCCGATCTGACAGCTGTAATTGTATCCAGTCTTTGCTTTGGCATCTTGCATTTTAGCGGTTCCCAACAATGGCCTTATGTAATTTGGGCAACAATTGTCGGGATGATATTGGCATATAGCGCTCTGCTCACGGGCAACTTGTTAGTGCCGATTGTCGCTCATATTATTACCAATTTGATTTCTAGCTATTTCTGGAAAATACGGCAATTTTCGGCAATTAAAAAATAAATATTTGTTGATCCGCAGAATGTTATCACAATTCATGCTTGGTTTTTGGGCATTGGTTACATTGGATAACATCATAAGTTGACAACTGGTCTAATTTATTGTTGTAGCTGGGCAAAAGTTCCACTTTTTTTACTTTCTAGTTAGAGCAAACTTTGCGCTGCAACGCTTCGATACGTCCATGAGGGCGCAGTGCTGCACCGGACTATTAACCAGGAGACTACAACAATGATGAAAGCTGAAGATATCATGACCAAAGACGTAGTTACCATTCGCGGTTCGGCAACTGTTGCTGAAGCGGTGGGGCTGATGAAGGATAAAGGATTGCGGGCGCTGGTTGTGGATCGTCGCTATGACAATGATGCTTATGGTATTGTCACAGAAACAGATATTGTTTATAAAATAACAGCCTACGGGAAAGATCCAAAGCAAGTGCGGGTTTATGAAATTATGAGCAAGCCCTGCATCGTAGTCAATCCTGATTTGGGTGTGGAATATGTAGCGCGGTTATTCGCTAATACTGGTATTCATCGCGCACCTGTGATTCAAGGCAAGCTGTTGGGGATCATCTCGATTACCGACATTTTGACTAAAAGCGATTTTGTGGAAGCGCCAAAAGCGCTACTGCTGGAGGAGAGAATTCAAAAAGCAATTGAGCAAGCTCGTGCTATTTGCACCGAACAAAGTGCTTATTCTAAAGCCTGTGCAGCTGCCTGGGATGAGGTAGAAGAACTTCAGGCAGAAGCAGCTCATCAAAAAGCTGAGGGTATGATATCAGCGAAAGTTTCTTTTGAAGAATACTGCAAGGAAAACCCCAATGCACCAGAATGTCGAAATTATCATCCGTAATTGAAGTGGGAGGATGAAGGAGAATAATAGACATCTGGTGAAAAAGGAATATAGAAATGTAGCACTGCTATGTTTCTACAAGGGTTATGGATAACGCATATTTAATTTCACCAGATGTTTAATAATTGTTTGTCTACTTCCGCATCCTCCTCAATTCATACCAATTTAAAAAAAAATGCGACAGATACATCCGAACATACCTTTGTTCTGTTTAGCTTTCCTAATTTTGAATTTTGAATTTTGAATTTTGAATTTTGAATTGGTATTACCTTCTCGCAACTCGCATCAATAAAAATAAACCTATTCCCAAAAAAAGAAAGTTGGGCAACCAAGCCCCCATAAACGGAGAAAGGACACCTGCTTGTGCCATCGCCCCACTAACAAAGAATATTAAGTAGTACGAAAATATAACTATGACACTAATCCCAAAGCTGGTACCTCTCCCCGTTCGCTGGGGTATGCTTCCCATCGCTGCACCTACCAAGCCAAAAACCACGCATACAAAGGGCAAAGAGATTTTTTGTTGAATCCGCACTTCAAGTTTACGAATTTTTTGGCGATCGCCACCAAGATTTTCCACTTCTAGTTGCTGTAGTGCTTCGGCAATATTCATTTCACCATAATCGCGGCTTTTTTCTGCCAGACTTAATGGCGTGCGCGGTAGTTGCAGTTGTTGCTGTTCAAATCTGACGATGTTACGATAAGAGCGATCGGCAGCAACAAAATAGATTGTGCCGTTGTAAAAATCCCAAACATTTTGAGAAGGATTCCACTGAGCCGATTCTGATACGACAATTTGATTCAGATTTTTGGTTGAGCGATCTATAATTGTCAACCCTTTCATCCGCTTACCATCAAATTGGTCGGCGTAAAACAAGCGTGTCAATATCCGATTTTTAGAACCATCCGGCTGGACAACATCCTGGTATTCAGGATAGAAAATATTTTGTTGTTTAAAAGTGGGCTTGTCTGATTTGAGCGCTTTATCCAGAGTCATCGCCGCTTGATAATTTGCTGCTGGTGCAATTTCTTCGTTAAACACAAATGTCATTCCTGTGACTACAAGACTTAACATCACAGCAGTTAGCACCATGCGATAGACACTGACACCACAACCACGCAAGGCAATTAGTTCGCTCTCGCTAGAAAGACGACTGTAGGTCATCAAAGTAGCCAGCAGCGTAGACATGGGGAAGGCTAAAACGATAAAGTTGGGAAATTTTAACAAAAAAACTTGAATAGCAATGTCTATAGGTAGCCCAGATTCGACAATTTTTCTAACGAGATCGAATACAGCATCAATAGTGACGCCAATTGATGAAAAAGCTCCGACACCAAAGAAAAACGGCGCTAACAATTCGCTGGCAAGATAGCGATCCATGATCGTAAAAGGCAGCAGCGAATAGAGACTATTAAAATACGTGAGCTTCTTTGATATCATAAGCAATTTTAAAATTTAGATATTGGCAACCCTGGCAAAGCAAAACATCTCTAGTGTATTTAAGATCAAAATTAAATACTTAATGGCTAAAAATAAACTAATAAATTCATGCTGAAGAATCAAAAATCAAAATATCCTGGGAGATTATTAACTAAGTAATTGTTAATTTAGACTTGAAAATTATCCCCCAAATAATATTGCCGCACGAGGGGATTGCTGTAGAGTTCGTCAGCAGCGCCAAAAGCGAGAATTTGTCCCTCACGCATGATGTAGGCGCGATCGGTGATCGCCAGGGTTTCGCGGACATTATGATCTGTAATTAAGATACCCATGCCGCGATCGCGCAGTTGTGCTACGATTTGCTGAATTTCTGAGACTGCGATCGGATCGACTCCGGCAAATGGTTCATCCAAAAGTAAAAATTTTGGCCCTTCTTGTCCAGCAGCTAAAGACCTTGCTAATTCCGTCCGCCGTCGCTCACCACCAGAAAGTTGAATTCCTTTACTCCTAGCTAATTTTTCCAACCGAAACTCCCGCAGTAAAGTTCTGAGTCGCCTTGCCCATTCCCATCGTGGCACATGAGTTTGTTCTAGCACTAACAGAATATTATCCTCTACCGACAGTTGGCGAAAAACACTGGCTTCTTGTGCTAGATAACCAATACCCAGTCTTGCCCTTTGATGCATTGGCATTCCCGTCACGTCTACATTACCCAGCCAAACTTTTCCTTGATTGGGTTTTTCTAAACCTGTGGCAATGTAAAAAGTCGTCGTTTTACCAGCCCCATTGGGGCCTAGTAAACCAACGATTTCCCCCTGAGCAACAGAAAGATTGACACGATTGACAATTACTCGCTTGCCGTAAGATTTGTGAATATTCTCTAAAACAATTTTCACGCTGGAAGCACCCTTTCTTGGTGGTAAATGCTAATTAGAAGGCTTCAAAGGTGGTGTTTTTGGGGCAGGTGTCGCAGTTTGTCCATTATTATCTGATTCTTGCACCATGTAGATGGACTCTACCTGACGGTTGGATTGGGGTAAAGCAACAAATCGCCCTTCATCAATTAAATAGGTTACTTTCTCTGCTCGGATACTGTTACCGCCCTGTTGCAAAATATAGACGTTGCCACTGAAATCAATTCGGCGTTCTTTACTAAAATACTGTGCTTGGGCAGATGTTGCCTGAAGTTGGCGAGCCGGATACAACATTTGCACATTACCGCGAGCGGTGATTACTTGATTTTTCGCGTCATATTCTTGCACATCAGCGCGGATAGTCAGGGGGCGATTTGCCTGAGATGTTTGTGCAGTAGCGGTTTGCACTTGGGTAGGGAAGGCAAAAGCGCCCAAAAGTGTAGCTGGCAGCATTAAAGCTAATCCAAAGCGACGTATCTGGGATAAGGGCAATTGATAGCAGGGCATCATAGCAATTGGGGATTTAGGATTTCAGCTTGCATTCTAATTATCTCAAGTACTTTATCCAGATTATGAAATATACAATCTGGAGTGATTTCTGATAACTACTGGCTGAAATAGTGACGCTACCCCCAACCTCAAGGTTTCAGGTAATTGACATCTGAATGAAAATGACGTAGACACAATACTCTTTTTTTAACAAAGACGCTATGCGTAGCTTGCTTCCACGTAGTAGTACGGGAAGCCCTCGGCTAGATGAATTTTGCCTACCAAGGATTTCGGGTAACACATAATTAATTTCACTCCTATGTCTAATCAGTCGTTAGCACGATTTTAGGCAAAGATAAGACTTGATTTTCGCCCAGATTGCCAGCAGCAATCAAGTCTGGCCCTATTTGCTGTAATGTCGTCAACAACACTGCGCTCTCGCTCAATAGCTCATCTACGTCAATGCCGCTGTAACTAGATGGGTAACGGCGTAGGCGATTGCTGCCTTCTCCCAATAGAATTACAGCACCTCGCCAGTTCCGATTTTCCAAATGATACAGTGCCACAGCAATTTGGAGAATTCCTTGATAAAAGCTTTTTTCCGGTTCGCCAGCTTCAATCCACAAAGCCTCTAAAGTGTCATGACAAGCGTAGAACTGTCCAGAATTGAACTGTTCTACGCCTTGCCAAAACTCTTGGGGGATGATTTCGCTCATCCCATGCTGTCTCGTACTTCTTTGATTGTTTCCAGAGAGATTTCTTGTTTATCTCCAGCAAACTCATTGTCAGAGGTGAGGAACAACATGCAATGGCACTCTTTGCGTTCTCTCATTGGCACACAAGGACAGTTCCAATATGTGGCGTGAATCTCAGCTTCTTTATCTTCGTAATGGCGACAAGGACATAAAGGCGCACCCAGGTCGTCTTTATGTTTGGCTAATCCTTCAATCACAACTGCGGTGACAGAAGGTTCAGAACAGAAGTATGTTCCAGTACGCTTGGCGTATTGTTCGGAAAAATGCCGCATTGCCTCTAGGCTTTTATCGCTGGATTTTGTGTTATGTTCTGATGCGATCATGTCGTTCATAATTTAAATATTTCTTTGCATTGTACCTCAGCCTTACTAAGGGATTACTGGGTGTATTTCCCCAACCTTTTCCCCTCAAATTGTTTTACATTTGCTCAAAGGCTGATATATCCGGTGTCCTGGGATCGGAGAAAATCTCAGAAATCGCAGAAGTTGAACTTGTCAGCGGTCTTTGAAATTATAAAATTTGAATTGATTTATGAATGTAATGTTTTTTGTAGCTGGGGTTGCAGTGGGCGATCGCTTTGCAAAACTATACCAGGGTGTTCCCAATTGATTACTTCTGGTTCTGCTGCTGAGGAGATATTTGGCCATAAAACCCAGCGACTACCTTGAGGAAGAGTAGCAAGGCTCAGAGGATTCTGAGTCAGCCAAATCAAAGGATAGCTTTTAGGAATTACTGAACTGGCATCTTCTAAGGCTCTGGTTGCTGCTAAGGTTTCTAGAACAAAGCGATCGCCTTTGATTAAATTTGTTGATGCTGTCCACAGTTGCACCTGTAATTCTTGTTGCTGTGCATAAAAGTACAAAGATGCTGCGGCAATTACTGCTTGTTCAAAGTTTTCTTCTTCCCAATTGCTAGCACTGTCAAGGGCAATCACTATTTCTTGTCCACCTGTTACCATTTCTAACTCCCGCACCCTTAATTCGCCATAACGGGCACTAGTCCGCCAGTGAATCAAGCGAGTAGGATCTCCTAGACGGTAGGGACGGAGCGATCGCACCAGCCCCGTTGTCGCTGTTTGCAAGGGTTTACCACGAGGATCGCCCCTTTTGCTCTCTTCTTGTCCCATTTCATCTACTAGGGGGCAGCTAGCCAAGGGTAACACTGTGGGATAAACGATCGCTGTGGCAGCACAATCACGCTGACGGCGACACCAAAACAAACCCAAAGGCGCACCAGAACCAAGTTCGACTGTGTGCCAGCGATAAACACCCCGACGCACAGTCGGGTGGTAATATACCCAACGGTAACTACCTTGGCTAGGAATTGTTTCGATTGCTTTTTGTACTGGTTTCCCTAAGACGAAGGGGAGTATATCTTCAACTTGCAATAAACTTACAGGCTGCTGTGTCTGATTGCAGATTTCTAATTCCACCGTCAACTCGTCGCCTGCTGACACAGGTTGTATGGGACGGCGAGTGATGGATAGACCTGTGAGCGATCGCGGCGGTAAGATGGCTGCTACACCCAAAAGGGCAAAACTAATGCCGCTAATGGCGTAAAGCCAACCAGCCATCGTATTGATACCTGCGCCAAAAAAACAAATAGCGGTTAATCCTAGCACCCAACCGCCGTATGCAGGGGCACTGGCGCGGGTTTCTAACCAATTGGTGATGGGTTTGATGATTTTCATGTTTCTTTTTTAACCCAACACCACCCTAAATTCACAGGGTCTTAGGGTATGTCAAAAAAACCATAATAGTAATATTTATGAAGCCATCTAGAAAAATCTGGAAGACCGCTCTTATGGGTTCCTATCAATGATAATTTTAAGCATTGGGAACCCCTAAAAATCGAAGTTTATGAACGCAGCCGATGACAAAACGATTGTTCGCGAATATTTCAATTCCACAGGGTTTGACCGTTGGAAGCGAATCTACGGCGATGGCGAAGTCAACAAAGTCCAATTAGACATCCGCAATGGACACCAGCAAACTGTGGATACAGTTCTCGGTTGGCTGAAGGCTGATAACAATTTACCAGAGCTATCAATCTGTGATGCTGGGTGTGGTGTCGGTAGTCTCAGCATTCCCCTGGCAGTCGATGGTGCCAAAGTCTATGCCACCGATATTTCGGAAAAAATGGTAGAAGAAGGCAGAGATAGAGCAAAACAAACTTTGGGAAATACCGAAAATCCGACTTTTGCGGTGCAGGATTTAGAATCGTTGAGTGGTAGCTACCATACCGTTATTTGCCTAGATGTTCTCATCCATTACCCTCAAGAAAAAGCCGATGAGATGATATCTCACCTCTGTTCTTTGGCACAGTCGCGGATAATTCTCAGTTTTGCGCCGAAGACCTGCGCCCTGAGTATACTCAAGAAAATTGGCAGTTTCTTTCCTGGGCCAAGTAAAGCCACTCGTGCTTATTTACATCGTGAGGCTGATGTGGTGAAAATCTTAGAAAGCAATGGCTTTTCTTTGCAACGACGGGCAATGACAAAGACTCGCTTCTATTTTTCTCGCCTACTGGAAGCTACACGCAATTAAGGTTAAAATCGCAGCAAAGGTATAATAAACCTCTTGCTGCGATTTGACAATCTCAAACATGAGATATGGTAAATATTACCGTTGACATCAAGCTTTGTTTTTCTCAATATTGGTATTCTGGCAAATCGAAAGGGGAATAATAAAGTGATTAAATATGCTGAACGTTGTATTTTTTCCGAAGAAGAATATCTAGAGGCATTCCATTCAATTTATGAGGGATTAACTCCAGGGCATAAAGCTATCTTGGATAAGTTATATCAGCATTGTTACTTTATGAAAGATAATCGCAGATTACGTACTTGGGAGTTATCTGAAGCTGCTGAATATAATGGTGATTCTCCTGGACAAATTGGTCATTTAGGTGCAGTTTTTGCAAATTTTTTGGAGTAAAAGATGATGAATTTGGTCAACCAGCACTTGCAATAGTTAATTGGTTTGCAGATGAAACGAATGGGTATTGGTACATTGAGCTAATTCCTGAAGCAGCTAGAGCATTTAAGCATTTTCGCCTCGAAACTATCTAATTACAAAGGTTGATAATGTTAGTTAATTTATACAGGAAAAGGTTACAGCTTTATTTTCTAATATTGGGCATTTTTAGTTGCAGTCCGCTACGGCTATATTTTAAACACTAAGTAGACAAAGTAAAAATAAGTTTCTCGGCTCAAAAACTCCATCTGACTGCGAAAACTGCGATAGCGGGTAGTAGGTGTGGGAGACGAATGTGCATCCATTCCTAAGCCTCGTGCCATCAATACGGCTCGCTTCATATGCAATGGATCGCTGACAATAAGAAACTTGGTTAATTGGTGAGCATTCGCTACTTCCAAAGCATTTTTGAGGTTCTGGTGAGTTGTGCGAGATTGAGTCTCAATGAGAATATCAGCAGCTTTTACCTGGTGTGCGATCGCATAATTTTTCCCAACTATAGCTTCAGCTGGTTCATTACTCTCCCCAACTCCGCCAGTAAAAATGATTGTCTTAACAAATCCATTTTTATATAAGTTAATGGCGTGGTTAATTCGCTCTCTGAAAACAGGAGATGGTTCTTCTTTCCAAACTGCCGCTCCTAAAACAATTGCTGCATCTGCCTTGATATTATTATTACTCCTGCCATATAAATAAATACTTGAGGCAGAAGAAGCGATCGCCAGCGACAAGGCAGATATCAAAGCCACTGTCATCAAAATTAACCATTTTTTGGGAATTTTGTAATTGAGCATGGGGCGTTGTGCTATTTTTCATTCTTAGTTTCAATTTGCTCAAGGGCGATCGCAGTCTTTACGGTTTAACCTGGGATTGAATGCTTTAGTGTCGGCGCTTTTCGAGAGATGTTGCGATCGTCTCAAATACCGAGCGTTGTAAGGCTGAAGCTCAGGCTCTATCTAGTTAAACCAATTTTTGAATATCACCATAGGCACGGTAAAATCCGCCACTGGCTGATTCACGTATTTCTTGAACAAGGTAACGCGCACCTTCAATACGAATATCCTTGGGAAACTGAACTTTCCAGTTGTGGTTGTAACCATCAGAAACAACACGAACTCTCAATTTACTTCCTTCTCGAAAGCATTCAACAATAACCCCAGAGCTTGTATTTGTAGTAGTTTCTAGAACAGATGAGGGTGCAACTCCTTCACCTAATGGTGCTTTAATTACTACAGCTTCGGGAACTGTGCCTGTTTGAGCAGAGCCAATCGCAGTTTCACTAGCATCAATGCAAGCCAAATAACCATCTGTTGTCACAATATAAATATGGTTGTTGAAAAACTGCATAGATAAAGCCGAGCCACACCCTGTAGAAAGCTTCCAAAGACGCTTTCCTAGCTCATCAAAGCAGTAAATGGAAGAACTATTATCTCCAGCAAACACATACTTGCCGTTAAGTGCGGTAGCGCAAGAGTAAACTGAGGCATCACATTTGAAAACGGAGCCAACTTCCCCATTTTTATTAAAGCAATAAACTTTATGGTCGCTTGTTCCGGCATAGACTGTTGATGCCTCTTGCCAGCCAAATAATACGTTGCCTTGAGTTTTTTGATGCCATAACATCCGACCTTCAAGGCGATCGTACATAGTCACGCCTTTGCTGTGACCGTGATAAATCCCAGATTGGTCACAACGTACCATCCAGCCGGAATCGCCTTGACTCAGACGAGTCCACTGTGATTCATCATCATGATCGATTGTTGTTACGCCACCATTGGCATCAGAGACGGCTAACAATCCATCTTTGATATCTAACCAAAAAATATCAACATTTTCATCAATTTTATAGCTCAGACGCGGTAGCTTGCCGGTCAGGTCGTAAACATTACCATCATCGCAACCAGCATAAATCCAAATATCATCAGCAACTAAACATTTAACGCCATCAGGAAGCTTAAACCGATTGATTGCTTGACCTTGATGATTTAAAGCAAAAACTTGACCTGCTTGATTCCCAACCCAGCAACGTTTGGCATCAATGAAAATTCCAAAAGCAGCTGAAGATGAAGCAAACTTCCAAATAATCGGAGCTTGTTTTGCGGTGGAAATAGTGCTGCTGACTTGGCGGCGTGTCACAGGACGCTTCTGGCGAACACCCATAACAGCTACTTCATAACCTTTTTTGAGCTTTTCTTTAATTTTTTTACTAGCCTCTGCTTTCGCTTTCTCAGAAGTTGGATAAGCTTTTGTTTGAGTTTGCCCACAGTCGCCAATACGACCGTAACGTATAGTTAATTGGTTATCTTGAACTATCACTTCATAAAACTTGTGAGAGTTTCCACTAGCTTCGGAAAGCTCTAAATATGTCTTTTCTTCTGGGATAACTTCTCTCATAAAATCAATGCCAGTGTTTAAATATACAGATAAAATTGGGATATGCAAATTAGCTATAGAATTAGACTTTGCCCCAATCTATTGTGGGAAGTATCTTGAGCTTTTAGCACTGATCTAGATCACGAGCTAATAAACTTTTTTTAAGTTATTTATAATACTAAAAATTTAATATATTACATATACTACTTAGTTAACACTGACATAACGAGGTTTTGTCGAGCGACACCAAGTCCTATTTTTTGGACTAGAGCATAATATTTCTCAAGAAGCGAGTAAATAGATCGGGACTTATGCAACTGGTACAGAGCGATCGCTATTTTATAGTATTTAAGTACATCAGTGGTGTTACAAGGGTCAGCCAGATACAATTATTACAACCGTTTTTAACGATTATATTCTCTAGGCTATTATTTAGGTGAACAAAATACGTCATTGATGCTGATAGTCTTTGGTATCGTGATTGGTGTAACATTTTTTGAATAGAATTAAGAGATTAACTTGGTATTTTTCTAAGCCTTGGCAGTATAAATATGGAATTTTTTAACAGGATTCCTTTAATGCCTTTAATATTCCTTTTATTGGCTTACATTCTTCTGGGATGGTATCTTGCTGCTAATCATATTATTTGGTTAGTAGGAGCTTTTGTTGTTGCTATGGTTATAGCTGTAGCAAGAAAAAGTTTTTCTTGGTTAGAGCGTTTAATCGAGTTTGGCTCGAAAACTTTAGTTGTTATCTTGTTTTTAAGTATATCAATTGCTTTAGTAGCAACTTGGTCGATATTATTAAGGCTCTTTATGATACCCTTAGCCACTACGCTTTTAGCTGATTTAGAAATGCGCTTTTCTGGCTACAATAAACTAGATTCATTTTGGGTTATAACTGTCCTAGCTGTATTAGGTTTGGTAGTAGGTGAAATAATAGACATTTTACTTTTCCCCAGTAGCAGATACTAAAGAATTAGGGATTAAGAAGCCGATATATTATTTATTAATTAACAACGCACATATATGCATCCCTACTTAAGCGAAACTATGGAGCGATCGCTGTCTTGAGTACAGCAGGGCGTAAATAAAGTATCAATTTTCAATCAATGAAACGTGTACGGTATAAAAATCCGTATAGCAGTAC
Source organism: Nostoc sp. DedQUE05 (assembly GCF_034530955.1). Lineage (NCBI taxonomy): Bacteria > Bacillati > Cyanobacteriota > Cyanophyceae > Nostocales > Nostocaceae > Nostoc > Nostoc sp. DedQUE05. The sequence goes on from NZ_JAVRCB010000008.1 coordinate 95,933, forward strand.
CAGCTTTTTAATCAAACCAGCACGATTACCCCTTATGAGTCAATCATTCTTTAGATGAATATAAATCTCACTAGTGGAAGACGTTTTACCAATTCAGATTTTCTACTGTATTTGTAGAGTGCTGTTGTCTGGCAAAAGAATTTAGAGCGATGCTTACAGTGGTAAGCTACGCAGGGAAGTTAATCTAATGTTACCAGATGAATATAATTTGAAATCTGCTGTATCGCTGGTGACTGTCACATTCTCATCACATTTATTGTTAACCATAGAACTACAGGTAAAACAGTGATTTAAGGTCTTATTGAATCGTAAGTTCCCAAATCTGGAGTACATAAATGATTCCTCTGTTGAACAAAGACTGTAAAACAAAGCTAAAAGTCCCAACTCAACACTATAAGGAAATAATGTGAGTAGACGTAAAAACTACAATTTGCTCGATCAAACAATATCAACTGAACTAGCAACACCCAAACCATCCCTGACATTACCAGACGCAGTGGCTCTAATTGTCGGTATTGTCATCGGAGCGGGGATTTTTGAAACTCCGGCTCTAGTGGCCAGTCAAGCAGGTAGCGATATTGCTGTACTGCTTTTTTGGCTAATGGGTGGTGTGGTATCTCTAGTAGGAGCGTTGTGCTATGCAGAGTTGGCCACTGTCTATCCCGACGTTGGTGGTGCCTACTATTATTTGAAACGTGCATTTGGGCAAAGAGTCGCCTTTTTATTTGCTTGGGCGCGGATGACAGTGATTCAAACTGGTTCCATTGCTCTTTTGGCATTTGTTTTTGGTGATTATGTTTCTCAGATATGGCGGCTAGGCACGTTTTCGTCTTCTATATATGCAGCCATAGCGATCGCACTTTTAACTGCTTTGAACATCGTTGGTTTGCAACAGGGTAAGTGGACACAAAACTTACTGAGTGCTGCGAAAGTTCTAGGTTTGTTGCTGGTAGTCATTATTGGGCTTACCGCCATTCCTAATTCTGCCACTCCTGTAGAATCTGCATCATCGGGAACCTGGGGACTAGCGATGGTGTTTGTGTTGCTATCTTATGGCGGTTGGAATGAAGCGGCTTACATCTCCGCAGAAATTCAAGATGGACGACGTAATATTGTGCGATCGCTAATGTGGAGTATTGGGATCATCACTGTCATTTATCTGCTAATCAATCTGGCTTACCTGCGGGGACTGGGATTAGCAAATATGTCACAGTCAGAAGCAGTAGCCGCAGATTTAATGCGCTCTCTTTGGGGTGAACCGGGAGCTTTGTTTATCAGTGTGCTGATTGCGATCGCGACTTTGGGAGCAACCAACGCCACAATCTTTACTGGAGCGCGTACCAATTACGCACTGGGACAGGATTTTTCGCTATTTGGTTTTATGGGACGCTGGCAACAACGACCTAGCAGCCCTACCTATGCCTTATTCTTGCAAGCAGCGATCGCCTTAGCACTGGTTTTTTTAGGCACGCTCACCCGCAAAGGCTTTGAAACAATGGTGGATTACACTGCCCCGATATTTTGGTTTTTCTTTTTGCTTTCCGGCGTATCACTGCTGGTATTGCGCACACGCGAACCCCACATAGTTCGCCCTTTCCGTGTGCCATTTTATCCTTTCACTCCATTACTATTTTGCGCCGTCTGCACTTACTTGCTGTACTCCAGCTTGGTTTATACAGGTGTGGGAGCGATCGCAGGTGTTTTAGTCGTGGCAGCAGGTATTCCTCTGTTGTTCTGGAATAACTACCGTCAACGTAGGACGTGAGACGAGTGAGCAGAGGAGCAGAGGAGCAGAGGAGAATAATTAATACCAATGCCCAATGCCCAATGCCCAATGCCCAATAACTATTGACAAAGGAGAAAATTCATGGAGTTCAAAAAAATTCTGTTTTTACTGGTTACAAGCGTTAGTATTACCAGTTTAGGAATTGCTGGGTGTACACCGCAACAACAAGATTTGGAAGCCGGAACACAACAGCCTTCTACTTTAACAGGTCAGACCGAAACCGAAACACCAGCGGCGACAACTCCCACAACTCAAGTCCAAGAACGTCCTGGAGATGTTCCTTATGTACCTACACCACAGCCAGTGGTAGATGCAATGTTACAAGTGGCAAAAGTGGGTAAAAATGATGTGCTTTACGATCTTGGTAGTGGTGATGGAAGAATTGTCAATACTGCGGCACAAAAATTTGGTACGCGCGGCATTGGTATAGATATTGACCCCGATCGCATCAAAGAAGCTAATGCTAATGCCCAAAAGGCAGGAGTAACTGATCGCGTCAAGTTTGTCCAACAAGATTTGTTCAATACTGATTTTAGCGAAGCAACAGTAGTTACACTTTATTTACTGCCAGAGATCAACGCCAAACTCCGTCCCAAGCTGTTGAAAGAACTCAAACCTGGGACTCGCATTGTTTCCCACGCCTTCGATATGGGCGATTGGAAACCACAGCAGACTCTCAATGTAGAGGGCAAAACTGTTTACTATTGGGTAGTTCCTGAACAAGTGCCAGCGAATTTGCGATAGAGATTAATCGCAATTCGTAATTAAAAGGTGTCAGATTCAAGTTAATACCAATTTGAAAAAAGAATACGACAAATAGACCATTTGTAGAGACGCAATTCATCGCGTATTTACCCAAAATTGAATTGGTATAAGTTTCCATCTCTTGAATCTGTAGCCTCATTTTTGAGCTTTAGCAGCTTAGGCAAGAAATATGATAGGCTTAAAAGGAAAGAATGTTTTAATTACAGGTGGAACATCAGGTATAGTCCATTCCACGAAGTTACCACAGCATACTTTGACCGAGTAATTGCAGTCAATCTCCGGAGTGCTTATCTCTGCGCCCGTGAAACTATTAAACACTCCTTGCCCCCACTAATTGTCTTTAATTTTGAATTGATAATTTTGAATACTTCGACAAGCTCAGTACAAGTTTTGAATTGGAGCGAAGCGACTTGACTGTATATGCTTGACTTTCGGGAATCTTGGTCAGCTTGAGGTTAGGCTGGCGTACTTTCCACAATTAAGTCGATACATACCATTAGTGGAATTCAACGCCTATGATTAGCGCGATCGATAAGAACAGTCAGATGGAAGCAGAAGCCTGGAAATTATTGGAAGATTCTGTAATTTATTACCAAGGAAAACCCATTGGTACTGTAGCCGCCCACGACCCAGAGTCAGATGCACTCAATTATGACCAGTGCTTCCTCCGCGATTTTGTCCCTTCTGCCTTGGTGTTTCTCATGCATGGCAAAGCAGAGATTGTGCGTAACTTCTTAGTAGAAACACTGAAATTACAAAGTCATGAAAAGCAGATAGATTGCTTTGAACCGGGAGCGGGATTAATGCCTGCCAGTTTCAAGGTTCATTCTAAGGGGAACGAGGAATTTTTGGTCGCTGATTTTGGAGAGCAAGCGATCGCTCGTGTTCCCCCAGTTGATTCTTGTATGTGGTGGATTCTCCTGCTACGAGCTTATGAAAAAGCTACAGGTGATTTTTCCCTGGCGCGTCAGCCAGATTTTCAAGCCGGAATCAAACTAATTTTGGATCTTTGCTTAGTACATCGGTTTTCCATGTACCCAACAATGTTAGTTCCCGATGGCGCGTTTATGATTGACCGTCGGATGGGAGTTTACGAACATCCTTTAGAAATTCAGGTGTTATTCTACGCGTCTTTGAGAGCTGCTAGTGAATTGCTTTTACCAGATGGGGATGGCGATAGCTACCTTAGCAAAGTCAATAGGCGATTGGGATCTTTGAAATATCATATCCGCAACTATTATTGGCTAGACCTAAAGCGATTGGGGGAAATCTATCGTTACAAAGATAACGAATTTGGTAAAGAAATTGTTAATAAATTCAACATCAATTCAGAATCAATTCCTAATTGGTTGACCGAGTGGTTGCCTGAAACTGGGGGATATTTAGCGGGAAATCTGGGGCCGGGACGGATAGATTTCCGCTTTTTTGCTCTGGGAAATCTGATGGCAATTTTAACTTCCTTAGCTAGCGTTAAAGAATCTCAAAGCATTATGAATTTATTCGCCCAACGTTGGCAAGACTTAATCGGCTATATGCCTGTTAAAATTTGCTTTCCCGCAATGGATGGTTTAGAGTGGAGAATTGTTACAGGATGTGACTCTAAAAACAGAGCTTGGTCTTATCACAACGGCGGTAACTGGCCGGTTTTACTGTGGTTATTTACCTCTGCGGCATTGAAAGCCGGTCGAACAGAACTTGCTCAAGCAGCGATCGCTATTGCCGAAAGGCGTTTATTTAGAGATAAATTCCCGGAATACTACGATGGCAACAATGGTCGTTTAATTGGCAAAGAAGCCCGAATTTATCAAACTTGGAGCATTGCCGGATTGCTAGCTGCTAAACAGCTTGTGGAAAATCCAGAGTACTTGGAATTAATCAGTTTTGCAGAGGGTCTTGAAGGCCCAGGCTGTAGCCTGTAGGTAGATTGTAGAGACGGCGATTCATCGCGTCTCTTGCCTGAACCGAACAGTATTGGGTAGTCAATACCTGGCAAAGTTTGGCCCTAAAAATGATTTAGTGGTGTAATTATACAGGGTGTTTCTGCTAACTAGTACAACTTGGTGTCAATCCAGCTATCATCTCAATTCAGCAGACAATAGGCAGAAAAGTTGTTTTGAGCAGCTGGTTAAAGGCAGACAAACTTTCGGCTGTACTAGCTATACTGACATAACATTACAAGCGGCTAAACTTTTGCTAAGTATAAGTTAGTAAATAGTAGATTTGTACCATAAAAATCCTGAGTAAAAGGTGACAGCGATCGCACAGCCTACTTTTCCATCAGGGAGTGCGCCAACGAATGACCCTGCCTCTGAATACTCTTCTCAAATACCCGATAACTGATACACTATAGTTGTAAGAGGTATCTGAAGTGTCATACTTAGTAATATCAACAGATAGTCTTTGCATAATTATCACGTTTTAACGTGTATTAACCATGAAAACTACTTCAGATTTAATTCCAGAATTTGAAAAACTATTCAGACAAAAATTACAACTAAATAATTGTAAACTTAGAAAGAAAAGACAAGAGAATAATTATGAAATTATTACTCCAGCTAAAGACATTTTTTTGATGTATTGGTCTGAGTTTCCAGAAGTTAACTTAATATATCAGGCTGTAGGGGTACGCACTCAGCAGACTAGTGTTTATGAACGAGCTATCCGCTCCCACATTAGTTCTAGTTTGAGTAGTATTCAGGAGAATCCTCACTCTGAATCACCATTATTGGTGAAATAGCCGATGCTCAGATAACACAGATAATATTTACTAAGCTCTCGCCAGTTTTGTTATATAACTGACGAGAGTTAATCGCCGAAAATGTGTCGATCGAGAGATAAAAATGCAATCCGAAAAAAATCAAGATCGGCTAGATTATAAAACCTTGTTAGCCAATGCAAAGCAAGCCTTAAAAGTTGAATATCAAAAATCAGCCGCTTTAGCATCCCAATTGAAAGCCATCAAAACTCAGTTAGAACAAGTTATGGCTGAAAACAAAACTCTGAAAGAAAGTGCCTATGAAGATGTAGTTAAGCACTTTGAGGCGCGTACTCAAGCAGCAGAAGCACTGGCGCTAAAAACAGAAGTACGCCAAAAATTCCTGGAAGCCAATGGTTGTAAGGATGATGAGAGCTTCGATGCTCTATGGGATATTATTAAAAATAAGATTCAGATCCAAGACAGTGAGGTGAGAATCGTTGCTCAAAATGGCACTCCTAAGTTCACCTTAACAGGCAGCATGATGACTTTGAGAGATTTTATTCAATCCCTCAAACAAGATCCAATTTCGAGAAAATTTTTCTTGAGCTAGAGAGGCAAATTCATGAAGGCCTCTGGCTAAAAATAAACTAAAGATTCTAGTCAAAAGTTATTTATCTTCGTCTCCGTCTCCTGACGACCGTTTGATTTGACTTTGTTAAGCATTCCACTCCAAAGCAATGCACTCTTAATACTTATCAGTTCAGGAAAAAAGGGGAAGGGAAAAGGGAAAGAAAAAACCTTTAACCCTTCCCCTTTTCCATTTTCTCAAAACCCGATTTAGAATCACAAATTCACAAAGCGAAAAGTATTGAATTCACTTCAACATTTCAGATTGCGTACAGTTGTTAACATTGGCGTATATTTTAATTAGCCAATTCAAATTCCAGAGAGATTTAATGATGATACAAAATGATTTTATTGAAAGTTTTTGGTTATCACCTAATGATTTAATAAAATGGTTGTATGACGGCGAGCCTGCAAAAAGTGATTTGCTCAAACTTGTGCAAATATTTTATCAAGATTAAGTAGAGTTCTTCGTTTAATATTTGTTCCGATTAATTATAAATATAACGAGCCAGATGACACCACAAGACGCACGAAAATACGCACCAGCAACCGAGCGTAACCGCGAACCAATTCTAGAAGTACTTTTACAAGTGTTGCCGGAGAGTGGCACTATTTTAGAAATAGCAAGTGGTACTGGTGAACACGCAGTCTTTTTTGCATCCAAGCTCAAAGATTATCTGTGGCTCCCAACCGATGTAAATCCACAATCAAGAGCCAGCATTATTTCATGGACTGAACACAATGTATGTGATAACGTTTATGCACCGCTTGAGCTAGATGCAAAAGAACCAGTTTGGGCTGTGGAAAATGGTGGATTGGATTGGCTGAATACGAAGCCAATTGTGGCCATTGTCAACATCAATATGATTCACATTTCACCTTGGTCAGCCTGTCTGGGGTTGATGGCAGGGGCAGGTCGTATCCTAAAAGCAGGAGGTATCCTCTATTTATATGGCCCCTTCAAACAAGGTGAAGAACATACAGCTGCGAGTAATGCAGCTTTTGACGAATATTTACGCACTGAAAACCCAGAGTGGGGTGTGCGTAACTTGGATGATGTCATAGCAGTAGCTAGGGCACAAAATCTGATATTGCAACAGATTTACCAAATGCCAGCTAATAATCTTTCAGTAGTGTTTCAACGTTCAGGGTAACTGAAAGTTTAGGGTTCAAAACCCTTCATTTGGATGAAGGGTTATTGGTGTAAATCATTGGTCTTTTAAGATGCGATAAATCGCTTCTCTACATCAGGGTTTTGGCCATTGTTTGCGTAAGTCCTGGGTTAATTGAACGCTATCTGAGTAAGCAAGTCTTTACTTTCTTCTTACCGCCGACTGCGAAAACCCTGTTTACCATTAACTTGGTCAAAGAGTACATCGTATTTATCAAACAAAGCGATTCCAGGATTTACAAATACAGTCAGTTCTGATTGTGGCGAGATACTCAAATTCCAGCGATTAAATCCGTCACGGGTTCCTGGTGTCAAGCTGTAATCAAAAATGCCATTAATTCCTACTTTTACAGCATTTGCTGACCCTAATAGTCCGGGTTTGAGTTTACCTGCTGTAGAAGCTGACTTGAATTCAGTTAAACCATTAATAGTTCCAGTATCAGCGATCGCTCTGCTATTACACAAATTTTTCGCAGAACTCCCAGCAAGAGTTAAACAAACTTTGTTCAGTCGAGAATCCCATCTTTTACCGGGTACACCATTAATTTCAGGTTGTTGACTCCAAGAAGCCATTTTGAAACCTGCTTGATTCTCGGCAGTTAAACCGAGAATCAGGCTGCCATTATTATTACTACCACCATTACCAACGACAATAAATCCGTTACTCAGATTGCCTGGTAATTTTCTCAACGGGTTATAGGGAAGTGATTTTTCAAAATAGTTAACACCGATAATTCCCGAAAATGGTACACCACTGTTTGCTGAACACTTAGGTTTGTTGGCGCTACATTGGCGATTAGTAACAACCTGTACGGGAACAGGTTCGGCGGTGGGAATCAAACCAAATCGGACATTAGTGTAAACTAATTCTCCTTCCAGGATAGTACCATCGCTTAATACTTCCTTGAGATTTTGACCTGTTCTTTGGATCGGAGAATTACCTAAAAACTCTTTGGGAACTCTTAACCCTGCTGACCCTGTATCTAATAAAATACGTTTTGGTTGACCATTTGCGATCGCAACTTCCAAAAAATAACCGCGAACACGTTGCCCAAGGGAAGGTTTTGGATATAAAGGTAAGCTTATGGTATTAAAAGTTGGCTGGCGGGGTGTATTTTGTGAAATATCGCGCAACGCTGAATTTGGGAAAAGAGCCGCAAATGCCGACTGGCGTTGCGCTGCTGGTTCAGGGGCGATATCCCAAAGGCTTTCGTAGTAGAAAAAGCCGATACCTAAACCGCGTTGTTGCGCTGCTTCTACCTGTGATTTGATTTGTGGGATGGCAACTGGACGATTTCGTAAACCCGCCATAATCCCGATACCAGTTGGAATAATTTGTTGGGTTTCTAAAATTTCTGGACGGGTAATTTGAGCGGTAAAACTTTCCACATCATTACGGTACACCTGCATCACCAACTCATCGACAATACCCAACCGTACCCAGTTTAGCCAGTCTTGCAGTTGCATTTTATAGGCGAAATTATAGTAATTAGGAGCAACTGAAAAAATAGCATTCGCTTTTTTAGCTTTCACTGTTTGGTAAAGGTCTACCATGAATGCAGTAATTTTATCTGCCCGCCATTTTATCCATGCTTGGGCTTGGGGATTGGGTGGAGGAGGATTGCCAGTTTCTTGAGTATATAGACTTATCGTGTACTTATCGTAACCAAAATCCACAGGTAAACTCGTATGGTCGTCAAATTGAACGCCATCAGCATCGTATTTAGCAATCACTTCCACTACAAGTTCCCTGATAAAATTTTGCACTTCCGGGTGAAAGGGATTTAACCACGCTACTTCACCCGCAGCACTAATTGAAGTTTGAGTCCCATCCCCTTTTTGTGTTAGCCAATCTGGATGCTGCGATGCAAGTTCCGAAGTTAGAGGAACCATAAAACCAAATTCAAACCAGGGTATTGCTAGTAACCCTTGTCTGCGGGCTTGAGTGATAATGTCTGCAATTACATCTTGTCCCTCTGCTCCCTTGAAGAAAAAGGGGATACCCTTTTTCTGCATGATGGCACTAGGGTATTGTGTATAACCATCATTCCAAACTACGGGATAAACAGTATTAAAGTTTAACTGCCGCAGTTGGCTCATGGCTGCTTGCACCTGCGAACGATTTCTAAAAACGCTAAAATCGTTACCACTTAGCCATACCCCCCGAATTTCCTGACGGGGTTGAGCAGGTAGTTGGGCAACGGCAGGGGCAAAACTGTTGAGTAGCAATACTAGAAAGAATGATATCAGACATAATAATGGCAGCAGACGCTTTTTCAAAATCCACGGCGATGTCTGTTGACTCGTTACCTGTAGCTTGCTTAGACCTACTAGTACTCGTCTGTGTACAGGCTTAAATAGTAAGTTAGTTAGAGTTGCATTAATTTCTCTACTTTTTTCCCAAAACTGAGTTGTCATTACTTCTGCTTATTAAATGAGGTTAATTGGTTATATTTAATACCATACAAACGTTAAATTACTACATCAGAAAACTGATGCAGTAATTTAGCTGCAAGATAGTTGACGCAGTTATAAGGTTAGTGGTGCCAAATAGAAATGTTTCAAATGGTAAGCTGTAATCGAGATGCTGTGATGAAATTTATTGTTGTGCCATCCTCAAACCCATGAATTTCCAACCTCACCAGAACACTTTTGATGACAAACTAAGCGCAAGTATTGGGCTGGTGATTGGATTGCTGTTTATTGGAGGTGGTTTTTGGGTACGTAACATAATCGCCCACGAAGGTGTAACCCTAAACGAAACACGTGGTACGGTGGTAGACAGCATCAGTCGTCGCGATCGCAGCAGTACGAACAATAATGATAATGAGCAAAAAGAAACCTATGCGCCAGTTATCGAGTTTTTAGCCAACGGTAAACGCACTCGTTTTACAGGCAATTATGAGTCTTACCGCTCCAGCAACGGTCAAATAGTGGTGATACGTTACAATCCTCAACAACCCATAAGTACTGCGCGTGTGGTGAATCCGTTGGAAGGTTTAGTACCTTGGGGAATGTTTGGTATGGGTGGGTTAGCTGTGGTTTTTAGCGTGAGCGCACTGTTGCCTGTACGCTGGTCTTCAGGTAGATAACTATAAATTAGATATGTTTTGATTTTCGTGCTGACTTTGGCGGCGTTCGGTGTGCGCCAAAATATTTCTCACTGCGGTAACGCAACCACACCCGCAACACTTGCGGAATCTGGTCTTTTTGCTCCTTAGTCAGGGTATTGTAAAGGGCTAAAGCGCGATCGCGTTCGCCCCGACAAGCAGCATTGTTGTGAGCATCCCAATAGCTGCGGGCTACTCGAATCCGCCGACAGACTTCTTTAATCAGCGCCTCTCCCGTAAGTGGAATGTCTTGCTTGGTCATACTCAAATGTGATGAATTTCTAATGCCATCCTAGCAAGTCAGATTTATCTGGACACTTCAAATATGTCATTCGGTATATGTGCGCGAACCGCAGTAATGATTAACTTTAAGCATTAGGAAAATGACTGTACTGGTTGAGTTTAAGCTAAAGGGAATCAATAAAAGCCCTTTGACTGACTTTTTGATGGTATTTATCTACAGTCTCACTGCCTGCATTTTTCAGCCTTGAGAGTTTTTAACAAGCTCACTAAGCTGTTATGCTGCCATATTCAGGCAAAATCTCTGGTAGAAATCAACCTGTATTAGGAAGCGGGCAATGCACATTGGATTTCTCAACCCTCAAGGCAATTTTGATTCAAGCAATAGTCACATAACGAAACACCCAGATTTTGGGGGTCAGCTAATTTACGTTAGGCAAGTCGCTATAGCCATAGCTCAAATGGGTCATAAAGTTGATATTATCACCCGTCAAATTATTGACCCGGAGTGGCCAGAGTTTGCCGAAACGATTGACACTTATCCAGGGATCGATAATGTCCGCATTATCCGCTTACCAGCTGGGCCAAAAGAATTTCTTTGTAAAGAGTTGTTATGGCCTCATCTTGTCGCTGATTGGGTACCCAACATCTTGAAATTTTATCAACAAGAAGGTAGCTTACCCGATGCTATGACTGCTCACTACGCTGATGGAGGACTGTGTGGCGTTCTAATTGAAGAGGAGACAGGCATACCTTTTACCTTTACTGCTCATTCTCTTGGCGCTCAAAAGATCGACAAACTGGAAGTCACCCCAGAAAATCTCACAGGAATAGACGAGCAATTTCATTTCAGATATCGCATTTTAGCCGAACGTCTGAGCATGAATCGCTCGGCGGTTAATATCACCAGCACACGACAAGAACGTTTTGAACAGTATTCTCATCAAGTCTATAGTAGTGCAGTGGATGTAGACAACGACAACCGCTTTGCAGTGATTCCACCGGGAGCAGATTTCTCGATTTTTGGTGCAAAAGCGCGTTACGAAAACGAGGAGGCTACTTACGAGTTCATTCAGGAACGATTGGCACGGGATATTGCAGAAGACCGTCGAGATTTGCCCGTCATCCTAGCATCTAGTCGATTAGAGCTGAAAAAAAACATATTGGGGCTAGTGCAAGCTTTCGCAATCAGTCCAACACTTCAGGAACGAGCTAACTTGGTGCTAATTACAGGGGCGCTGGACAATCCTTTACAAGAAGAGGCTAGCGACGAAATCACTGAAGAAGTATTAGCCCCTATTCGGGAAGCGGTCAAAGAAAACGACTTGTGGGGCAAAATCAGTGCATTTAGCTTGTTACATCAGTCTCAAGAGTCACTAGCAGCAACCTATAGGTTTATGGTTAAACGTCGTTCAGTATTTGCGCTGACTGCACTCTACGAACCCTTTGGGCTTGCTCCCTTAGAAGCAGCAGTAGCAGGTTTACCAGTGGTAGCAACCAAGAACGGTGGCCCTAGCGAGAGCTTGCGACAGGGAGATCGGGAATATGGCGTACTTGTCAATCCAGAAGATCCTGCTGATATTGCACGAGGCTTGGAGCGGTTGCTATGTGATGCTCAGGAGTGGGAGTATTTTGCCCAAGCTGGTCAGGAACGGGTGCTGAAGAAGTACACTTGGGAATCTACTGGTGAAAACTACCTGTCTTTGCTTGAGCAAATTCTGTCTTCACCGGAAACTCGCCCTCGCCCTGAACTCCTTCCTATCCATCCCTACTTCCATAATCCAGAATCGCAGACCGATGTTTCTTTGGAAGAATTGAGCGAACTCTACTTTGGATCTAATCAAAAGGTAGTAAGAAATGCGGATTAAATAAAGTGCAAAACTAGGGTTAAAGCAGAAGTTGCTACAGACTGCGCGAAACACCGAAACGTCAAAGCGGAAGTTCTTGCAGGGAAGGCGGAAGTTGCTACAGACTGCGCGAAACACCGAAACGTCAAAGCAGAAGTTCTTGCAGGGAAGGCGGAAGTTCTTACAGGGAAGACGGAAGTTTCTACAGACTGCGCGAAACACCGAAACGTCAAAGCAGAAGTTCTTGCAGGGAAAGCGGAAGCTCCTACAGACTGCGCGAAACACCGAAACGTCAACCCTGGAGCAATATTTTTTGATGGATGCTAAATCTGGAATTTAGGCAGCTATGAGCAGCTAGCAGAAAATCTGCTGACTGCTTCAGAAAACTGCTGGTTTTGTTCCATCAATGCCATGTGTCCACCTGGTTTGAGGGTGACTCTTTCAGAGTAAGGTAATTCTGCTTTCATGCGATCGCTTGCCACAGGTTTTGTCGCTATATCTGAACCACCGCAAACAACCAACACAGGAACGTTAATAGTTGCAAGTGTGTCTGTTTCGTCGAACTTCAACATTCCCAGTGTGCCACGAGCCAGAACACCAGGCGAACCCAATGCTGATAAGAATGCTGCAAAATTTAGTTGACCGCGTGTTTCAGTACCCGTAAATCCAGATAGTTCGACGGTGATGTACAGCGAACCATTTAAATACGAGAGCCAAGTCATCAACCAAAAAATCGGCCACAGCACGATAGTCAGGTACAACACAGGTTCGAGTAAAGGTTTCTGTAATTTCCGTACCAGATTGCTGAAGATACAAGTTTTTACCGGATTAGTGTAAGTAGTATCTACAAGAATTAAGCCAGCTACGCGACTCCCTAATTGCTCTGGAAACAGGCGACAGAATGTCAGGTTAATCATGCCGCCCATGCTGTGTCCCAACAAGATAACAGGTTTGTCCCCTGCTATGGCGACAACAGCTTCCAAGTCACGGGCATATTTTTCTATAGAGTGATCGTTGTTTTTCGGTTTAGCGGATTTTCCTAACCCTGGTAGATCCCAAACAATTACTCGGAAGCGATCGCTTAGTTGTCGTTTGGCATAATACCATACAGTACTGTTTGGCCCCCAACCGTGTGACAAGATAATTGGTTGACCATCTTCAGGGCCAAAAAACTCTACCTGCAACACACTCCCATCTGGGCGTGACAAGCGCTGCACGCTTTTGCTACGCATAAACTTCGGTTCCTGTTTTCCAGGACGGCGCAGCAGTGGCAAACTGATAAAACGACCTCCAAAAGTCCACAGAACCATTACTAGTCCAGCCACCAAGTAGGGCGTTCCTACAAGTTCTCGTTCATACCACTCATAGAGAATGTAGATTCCCCCGCCAAGCACCCCAACGGACAGCAGTTGAAACAGCCATACAAGTAGAAAATTATGAGGCATGAATATCATGAGCCTAAACCTTGCAATGCTTTGTTAACTGCTTTTAGGTTCATACCATAGTTAGAATCATCCAACTTTCACTCCCAAGAGTGATTTATACAGGGTTATAGGGGGTGATAAAAATGCTGGGTTAGTCAATCAACAGTGTAGATTGGCAAAAATAACTATTAATAAAAAATATTTCCTCTGCCTCCTGCTTTTTATTAATTAACAACTCTTCAGTAAGGGCGTGTTAGTGACAGGTGTATGGGCCTATAGCAGAATGGCACTAAGAAAACGCGAAAGGCTTATTTAACCTCGTTCCCAGTCTTCAGACTGGGAATGTATTCCAAGAGGCTCCGCCTCTCGTCAAGAAAGAGGAGGCAGAGCCTCCCAGAATGCGTTCCCAGGCTGGAGCCTGGGAACGAAGCAACACAAGACTTTGGACTTATCTTAGTGCCATGCGCCTATAGCACGCTAGCGCATTCGGATTAGGATGACGAATTAATATCAAATGCTTACTACTCAGGCAAAATATTAACTGAATTGTTACTAAAATTTTCTTCAACATAGTGTGGATTGCTTACTCCTACGTGCAAAAGCAGTGCTGTAGCTAATGCACCGATAGCTGCTACCAAGAAGGTAGTTCTATAGTCAATATTCTCCACTATCCATCCACCTAGTAGGGGAGCAAGGATGGTGGCAGGAGCAATAAGGGTATTACCAAGACCAATATAGGCTGGTCGTTGATGTTGGTTGCCAAACTCTAAGGTCATTACCGCAGCAATATTTTGCAGAGCCATCATACCTATTCCTTCTCCTATAAATACCAAGTAAAACCAGTCTGCATTGGGTGCTAAACAAGCAAAAATCGAACTGAATGCACAAGCCACACAACCAATTTGTAAAATTAACTTGCAACCTGTGCGATCGCCTAACCAACCCAAAACCAATCCAGCAATAGTTTGTGTAACCATCAATAGAGTCGTAATTAACCCAACAGAAACTTCTCCCATCCCATATTGATGTATGGCATAGAGTGTATAGAAGGGAAGTGGCATCAGTGCTAACTGTGAGATCATACGTGCGATCGCAAAGCTACGGAAATTCTCATCGCACCGGAGAATTACACCCAGAGTGTCCCAAAATTCACGTCTAGTTTCAAAGGCTGATGATGTGGTGTTTACTGGCTCTCGCGTCCTAGACATAAAAAACCAAGATAAAGCCATTGCCAAACTGGCACACAAAAAACACAGAGCAAAGTTAAATGGTTGAGCAATTTCCTTAAGCAGTAAACCAGCGATCGCAGCACCACAAATACTCATCAAATTACCAGATGCTGCTAAAGTACCGTAAAAAATCCCAAGCTTTCTGGAGGGAACAATTTTAGCAATCATGCTTTGCCAAGCAGTGGCGCTAAACCCACCGCCTAGCCCTTGCCAAATGAGTATGGCAAATGTCAAAAGTAAGATAGTTTGGTGATTGAGTTTTAGTTGTAATAAAGCCACCAGTGCTAATCCCAAAAAAGGAAGCTTATGATGAATTGTCAACGACATTACAGTTGGTTTGTAACACTGTAGACGAGCTACTTTACTAACTGTTAATAGCTGAGGTAATTGCCAGCCTAAGCGTGGAATAGCTGGAATCAGGCCGATAAGCAATGCAGAATCGGTAAGAGTGCTAACAAATAGTGGAATAATTGTGAAAAATGAAGCAAAACCACTCCCAAAACCAAAAAATCCACTTTCAATAACATTGACAGTAAAGTTATGGCGAAGGTCTTTTTGAAGTTCAGAATTAAGCATTTTTATAGATATTGCCAGTTTAGTGATTTATTCCCTTTTGGGGAAACTCAGGCTGCATTTGGAACAGGTTTATCTTCTTTTTGTAGATACTTAGAAATTACCTAAGTACCTACAAAAATCTGAGTTCCATAAATTGTTCCCAAATGTTGTACTTAAATCACCGTTGAAAAATATTTTTGTAAAATATTCCAATTTTTGATGGTGAGCCTGACTGCAACACAGTCCTGGGTCAGTGGCAGGTCTAGGTTAACCTTGAAGTGGTGCGTGATTGGCAAGCGTGTAGATTCTGCCCTTACAAAGCTCACACCTATTAATCACAGAGATGACTTGACAATAAAATAGCTAAAGCATAGGCGCAGATCGTTGTATACATCGCCTAAAGTTATTTAGGACTTACGCACACTTTACGAATTCTTGGCGTCTTGGCGTCTTGGCGGTTCGACAAATTAAGCTTTTGGGCGATTTTTGCGTAAGTCCTATTATTAATAAAGTTTGATTTGAAGCTGGACTCTTTGGGTTGGGTTGAAGGAAAACTAAAAGCGTGCCTATTGGTTTGTTGACCGACAGAATTGCTGCTGGTATTGTTTGCTACTCAGTTGGTAACTTTAGAGGAGTGCGGGCAGCCATCCAGTTACGCGCTTTTCTGTCAAAGATGGGAATGCCTACTATTTCAAGCATTTTTGCTATTTCTAAAATTGGAAACTCCCTGGATGAAGCAGGTGCTTCACAGGAATCAGTCCGTCATAACCTAATAGCTGCTTTAACCAAAAGAGTCGGTCAGCAATCAATTATTAGTTATAACGGACTGATTAATTAACTAAAGTTTTTTATATATCTTCGGTGAAAACTGCCATAGGTTCTTTCAATATTGAGGGACAAGCTCAACCCTTAGTCACCCTTTAAGAGAAACTTGTGTGAAGCTGTAAGAGAGTGAAGAATCAAACTCTTTACTAATCAGTTTTGACTTACCCTTTGTAAATATGCCTTCAATTAGCTACAACCGCACCAACAGCCAGCAGCCACAAAGCATTACCATTGAAGGTTATGTTGTCCGACCAGGATTACACATTCTCAGTTACGAGCAACTCAAGTTGCTACGAGAGCAAACACAGCATCATTCTCAGCTTGAATCTCTAGTTAGCCAAGGTGTCATTAAGTTGACTGGTTAATAGTCTTCAATTCATTTGCAATTCATCTCATCACCTGCTTATTGGGTAGGTGATGAGATGAATTGCTGTATTAGCTAAGTTCTAAGTAGATGAGTTTGAACGTTCTATTTGCTGACGAATAGTATCAATAGAAGCATTAATACCAGCCAGTCTGGACTCTAAATCATCTCGTAGCCAAATCAAGAATTTTAATTTCCGCTCTAAGCTAGCTTTGTGCGAAATGGGTTCGCTTCCATAACATGGATTACCCCAAAAAGGAAACATAGTTTACCTCTGAATTTAACTTTTGTAAGAGTGCAATATATCGCACTACTATATTCTGACTAATCACAATCAGACTGGTGTATGTAACAACCGACCATTATTGTGTGTGCTTAACGAACTTTTGCTAAAAGTTGTCTCTTGAATTGGTGGAGGTATTTGACCAAACTGTCATCAACTCTATCCACTTCTCCTCTAAGACAAAGCTGAAGTGACGATACCATATTCAAAGGTTCTGGCAATTTGGCATTACAACTGTGTATTTTGCAGTTTAAATGAGATATCAACAGAACAGAACAACCACAAATCGCCAGTTGTTGACCCAACGCTGTAAAATAACTCAGCAGCCAATTCACAGCGCTTGGTCATCGCTTCTCTACGAGACGCTACGCGAACGCCACAACTGGCTAGTAATTCACTAGAAAACCCATAGTAAAAGTGCGTAGGCTAGAAAGCTAACACGGCTGGTAAAATAAATGTGAAGTACCCGCAAATCAACGTACTTATATCAGTAAATACTTCTAATAATAGATGACTTGGTGAAAGGGAAAGGGATAATGCTGAAAAGGGTAATATTCTAAGACCAATTACTGAGTAGGAAATTCTTTTATGAGAACCAGAAAGCTAGGCAAACAAGGCTTAGAAGTTTCAACTATCGGACTTGGTTGCATGGGAATGTCTGAGTTCTATAGCGGTCGTGATGAAATTGAGGCGATCGCCACAATTCATCGGGCATTAGAACTCGGAGTGAATTTTCTTGATACTGCTGACATGTATGGGCCGTTTACCAACGAACAATTAGTAGGCAGAGCAATAAAAGATCGCCGAGATCGAGTAATTTTAGCAACAAAATTTGGCAATGTCCGTACTGAAGATGGTGGTTTTAAAGGGGTTGATGGCAGACCAGAATATGTCCATCAAGCTTGCGATGCCTCGCTAAAACGTTTGGGGGTGGAAGTAATTGACCTCTATTATCAACATCGAGTAGATCCAACTGTCCCCATTGAAGATACTGTCGGGGCAATGGCAGAGTTAGTCAAGCTAGGAAAAGTTCGTTATTTGGGGCTTTCGGAAGCTGCCCCAACAACGATTCGCCGAGCTGTAGCAGTTCACCCGATTACTGCACTGCAAACAGAATACTCTCTTTGGAGTCGAGAGCCAGAGGATGAAATTTTACCTATCGTGCGAGAATTAGGAATTGGGTTTGTTCCCTATAGTCCATTAGGAAGAGGATTTTTATCAGGTGCGATCGCTAGCCCTGACGATCTTGCACCTGATGACTATCGAAGAAATTCTCCTCGCTTTCAAGGTGAGAATTTTTATAAAAACCTGCAATTAGTAGAGCAAGTCAAAGCGATCGCCAGCGAAAAAGGAGTAACTTCTAGTCAGCTTGCTTTAGCATGGCTACTCGCTCAAGGAGAAGATATTGTCCCAATCCCTGGTACAAAACGCCGTACTTACTTGGAGGAGAATATTGCAGCTACCGAAATTACCCTGACTGAACAAGATTTGAATCGACTGGAAACAGTTGCACCAAAAAATGTAGCAGCTGGCGATCGCTATCCTGATATGAGTACTGTTAACCGTTGATCGATCTGAAAAGCTGGATATTTTTTAAAATTCCGCTTTAGATGCACAAGCAGACATTACCGCAGCTTAACAAAGTAATCACCCAAAATTCTGAGAGGAAATGTCAAAAGTAGCGATCGCTATTTTATCGCCTGATTTGGATACTAATTCAATCATCTGGAAACTGCCAGCACGAGATATGTTCAATATCTTTGCTGCCGCATTTACTACAAACTGCATCCATCACAGAGTCTACCCATTCATCGCTACAACTACGACAATGACAGAAAATATTATTGCGGTTAGCCATTTCAATACCTTGATGCCACTGTTGTAGTTGAGAAGAGTCTGGAAAAGCTTCTGACATTTCATCAAACCTCGTTCAGGTCATTGTCATTATGAGCCTAACAAGCCCCGAAGTGAATAACTCAGTATTAATCGCTCTGGCGATCGCCGCATCTATAGCCCTATCGCCTGTTAGTATTGCTGGTACTGTCCAAGGTTCAACCCATACGATCAAAATGTCTTCATTTAACCTCAGTTCCCAAAAATGGCAAAATCGGGTGCTGTTACTCTTTGCGCCATCTGTTGATAACCATAACTATCAACAACAGATGCAGTTATTTAACCAGCAACAAAACGATTTTAAAGATCGAGATTTAGTTCTTGTTCAAGTTTTGGCAACAGATAAAAGCTATGCCAACGGACAGTTAATAGATGAGTCTTCTGCTGCCAATTTGCGAAATCGCTTTGGGGTTAATAAAGAAAAATTTCGCGTCATTTTGATCGGCAAAGATGGTGGTGTTAAGCGCCAAGAAACTACACCAGTGCAAGCGATAGCAATTTTTGAGCAAATTGACGCTATGCCGATGCGTCAGCAAGAAATGCAAGAAAGATAAATTGGTAAAGCAGTTGGTTTTCTTGTTTTACATTCATGCAAGTAAAGGAGTAGATGAGAACAATCATTAAAAATGTATATACTGCAATTATCAAGCAATAAATTTATTAGTTCCTGGTTTTATATCTACTAGGAGCTTTTTTATTATTCATTTCAATTAAGAGAGTTCATCACGAGAAGTAATAGCGTTCATCCTCAAGGCTATCGATCATTGCTTCTGTTGATAGATTGAATCTCAATATTTGGATTGCTATTGTGTATTTGTCACTAAAAAACGTTTATCAAATAAAAACAATGAATATTCTTGCTTGGATTGTTTTAGGTCTAATTGCTGGTGCGATCGCAAAGGCTATCTACCCTGGTCATCAAGGCGGCGGAATTTTAGCAACAATTTTATTAGGAATCGTTGGTGCTTTTATTGGTGGTAGTTTGGGTGTATTCTTCAGTACAGGAAGCTTTGCTCTAGCGGCTCCCTCTTTGAGTATTCCCGGTATTGCAGTAGCAGTTCTGGGTGCTATTGTTGCAGTCTTCTTGTGGAATGCCTTAACTAGCCGCAGTGCTTTGTAATAAATTAAATTGAATTAACTAATTTAGAACTTACGCATTTTTTGTTTTATCTGTCAATGCGTAAGTTCTGTTTATCAATAATTATTTACAGAATTTGCTGCTTGTTATCCTGATAGCCTCAACATTATCAACCTAAATAATGTTGAGGCTATGATTTTATTTTAGATGCCCTATCTGTCGCAAACATTTTTTGAATTGGTATTAGAAAAGTCGTAAATATCTGCTTTACAGGCTTATAAGGTCTGTGGCAACAACACCAACAGCGTGCTAAATCGCAAATTTTATACTTGCGATCTAACTCAACTTTGTTTGATGCATAGGCGTAGACCATCATAGACATCGCCTAGTAGTTCGCCAAGTGAACTTGGCGGGGTAAAGGGTAAGGGGGAAAGGGAAAAGGTTTTATAATCCCTTACCATGAGTCCCTTTCCCGAATGGCACGAAGACTCATGTGAAATATCGTCAGGGCAGGGTGTTGGGGGTAGGGTGTTGGGTGTAGTGTTAATAAAAATTGAATTTTAGTGCGCCAGACAAAACCAAGTTGTTCGTAATTCCCTACACCCCAAAACCAGTAATACCAAGGGTTAACGCTTATCTTAGTGACATTCGTCCCTTTCCCCTTTCTCCAAACCTCACAAGCGCATTTTTAGGTTGACAGACTACTAGTAGGGTAATTAAACAGTTGGGTTAGCGATCGCAATTTATTCTTTATACGTGTTTTACTTAGATAAGAGTTATATTTTATACTTAATATGTCGGGTTCCACACTGTTGTTATTTAATAATTTAATACTAGTAGTGTGTAATATAGATTAAGCTTGCCTCTCACCTATTTGCTATGAGATTTAATGAAGAGGTAGTTGCGATTCATAGTGTACAACTTTGACAACTGTCCACAATACTGTTGCATGTCTCAAGCTCATGGTAATATTATTTTACTGTCAGGGAGATATTATTTATACATCAATTTGTAACCATGCTGAAAGAGCTAGTTAGGTGCGCTACCTTCAAAAAACAAAAAATTATTCAACCTACCCAGGAAATCAACAAAAGCCCTAACGTGCAAAGCACAGAGCTTTTTAAACTCTGCTTATATAAGGTACTAAAGAGCTAACTAAAGCTCTTTTTTAGGAATCATCATAGCCAGCGAGAAAGGCATAAAACCTTCTTAAGATGGCAAAAAATTAGACAAGAGTAAATAGAAAAGTTTTGACGCAATGTCAATAGTTTTTTGTATATGTAAAAATATCAAAAAGCCTAATTTATCTTGCCAATAAGATATTAACATTGTGTGTTTTATTTAGATATTGATTCTCTTTGTGCTTAGTTACCTATATATAAAAGTCCTATTTGATTAGTGAAAACTTAAGCTACCTCGATCAAATCAGGCAAACACTTAAATTTAACAAATAATTTAGGACTGCTAGATCGATCTCGATCTAGTAAAAATTCGATTATTCACAAAGTCACTAAGAGTAACAGGAAAAACATGAATATCATAGTTCGTTTGTTTGGAGCGATCGTTCTCCAGTTATCTGCGTTGGCTGCAATGTCTAGCATGGCAATGTCTGATGACAAGCCCTTTCGCGTCAATACGCAACAGACACCTGCTGTTTATCCACGAAAAACAACACAGCCCTTTCGCGTCAATACCCAGCAGACACCTGCTGTTTATCCACTAAAAACAACACAGAGGATTTGCTCTTTAGATCCCATTGAAGATTTATTACCTCCACCACAAACTAAGACAAGTAATTCTTTGCTTTCTTACCTTGCTGAACAGGGTTTTACACAAAATAAAGAGGGTTCTTGGGTCTGTTATGCGAACGATCCTAAAAAAGAAGGACGTTACTTTACTTTATTTAAGGTCAAACAAGTTAATAGCAGGCTCATAGCAAGTTCTTTCCTAGATGAAGGCAGTCTAATTCAAGGTCAGGAAAATCGTAGCTTAGACTTCTTTATGATGCTGATTGAGCATCATACGAATACTACTCAAGACAACCGTCAAGGTATACGTAGATATCTACAAGCCTTCGTTTCCTTAGTCAAAGAAGGGAAGATTAAACCAACGCGTCGTGGGTATCTTTTCGACCAACCAAACCGGGCATTGGTCTTATATCACACACTCTCATCAGGAAATCTCAAAGGTACGGGAATCACAATCAACATTGATTTACCTAAGAGTTGAATTGGGGAGCAGGAAGTAGGAGAGGCAGGGGAGGCAGGGGAGAATAATAATTTTTGACCAATGACAAATGACAAATGACAAATGACAAATGACCAATCCCCAATTAAATTGATGTCGTCTAGTGGAGGTGCATCTTGCCTAAATCAATTGTTCAAAGAATTGCGATGCCGAAGGTAGTTCGCTTTGCAGCGATCGCATTTTCATCTGTTGCAGTAGTACTCACTACGTGTCAGTCTGCTTTTGCACAACTAAATGTTGGACGCTATGGCATCCAACAAGGATTGGAGTCTGAGTATCTCCAGTACCAAATCAATAACCAGAATTTGAGCCGGATGCGAGTCATTCCTGGATGTGATGTGGGATTTGGTCTGACCTGTAATAAGACTGGATCGGTAATCCAACGATTAGTAGAGTTAAACAATGGGACTAGTTATCAAAACCTTCTGATCCGAGCAGCCGGTGGGGAAAAAAACTTCCAGAATTTCGCTAGCTTCTATGGCAATAATCCTAATCTCTCTGCGGTGCCTTACGCCTCCTTTTGGAGAAACGCATCCCCCGCAATCATGGATGGATCTCAATACCTTCTTGGACAACCTTTTGGTCGCAATCCAGTAGAAGGACTCGGACTTGTAACCAAGCAGTTCTACTGGGCACCATACTCAGGAGTCAATGATTCTGTTAGCCTCCGTAATGGATTACTAGACCTGAAATTGTCATACGGACGACTGCTGTTTGAAGAGGCCTCAAAAATTTCCAATATTCAAGAGCAGATTCAGTCTCTAGGTCTGTCGCCAGAGATGACAAATTTTTATTTAGATAAAATCTCTACAGGCTTGGATGCGTTGAGTTCTGGTAATCAGAATCAACTCCAACAGAAGATTTTTGAAGTCCTATCCTTTCCATACTCCGAAGATGGTGGGGAACTCGGACGCCCTAATAATGCGATTCCAGCGGAATTTAATCAGCTCTTAGGAGAAGATATCGCAGGAGATACTTTGCTGAGTGAAAATCCACTACCGTTGGACGGAGAAACAATAGCTTTTGATGCTTTCCCTGGCTCTACGGGAGATGTCTTAGTACCAGAGAGTTCTGGTTCCTTTCCACTTTGGCCAATAATTGGCGTTGGGGGTCTTGGTTTAATTCTGCTTCTACTACTGAGTGGCGATAGTTCTTCAGCTCAACCATCTGTTTCTTCATCTCAACCACCTGTACCTGTTTCTCCAGAAAATACACCTTTGTCTCTCACCAACAAAGGCGAATGCGATCTGACTCCTAGTGGTAATAGTTCCGATCACACACAGATCGTTGAGATTCCGTGTAATGTTACTCCTCAAACCCCCACGGAAGTGAAGAAGGTAGTGGAGCCATCAACGATCAAAGCGCTTGTATTGATAATTGTTCTACTATGGATAGTCCGTAACAAACACCGAACTTTAAAAATCCGTCATTCGTAATTGTTACATAAAGGGATACATGGCACTAAGAAAAGCCCAAAGGCTTATGTAGCATCGTTTCGCCTCGTTCCCAGTCCTCAGACTGGGAATGTATTGCCAGAGGCTCTGCCTCTGGTCAAGCCACTGGAGGCGGAGCCTCTCAGAACTCGTTCCCAGCCTGAAGGCTGGGAACGAGGATACAATAAGTCTTTGGGCTTTTCTTAGTGCTATTCGTTTTAGAAGGCAGAAACCTAACTACGCTAACCGATGATGAATTGGCATATATCCGCAATCGCCGGATCGGTTTTGTGTTTCAGCAGTTTAATTTACTGGCTCGTTCTACGGCTTTAGAAAACGTGATGTTGCCAATGGTCTATGCAGGTGTTCCTAAATCGGAACGCAGAAAACGCGCAGAGTCAGCTTTAACCCGCGTTGGTTTGGCAGAGCGAATGTTAAACCGTCCTAACCAGATGTCTGGTGGACAGCAACAGCGAGTAGCCATAGCCCGCGCCCTCGTTAATCGCCCTGCACTTGTTCTAGCAGACGAACCCACTGGAGCGTTAGACAGTGAAACATCTCAGGAAGTGATGGATTTGTTGACTGAGTTAAATAGTCAAGGCATCACGATTGTTATCGTTACCCATGAACCAGATGTAGCCGATCAAACTAATCGGATTATTCATGTTAAAGATGGTTTAGCTGAAGGGGTAACAAAGAAGCTACAAACCAGACTGGATAATGTGCATAGCGTATAAAACCTGATGAAAATGGCGTAGTTTATCAGCCCTTTGCGTAGCGTTTAGTTCGGAGAGCGTCCCGTAGAGAAGGAAAGGTATCGCCTGTTAATCTGCGGCCAATTCACCACATTCCACCAATTATCCAAATACTCAGCCCGACGGTTGCGATATTTAAGGTAATAAGCATGTTCCCATAGATCGTTACCCATAATCGGATATGAACCCTCCATAATCGGGTTATCTTGATTTGCTGTGGTAACAATCTGGAGTTGTTTTTGAGGATTGCGTACTAACCAAACCCAACCACTACCGAAACGAGCTGCACCCGCTGCGTTAAACTGTTTTTTAAAGGCATCAAAACTGCCAAAAGTTTGGTTAATTTCTTGAGCGATCGCTCCTGATGGTTGTCCTCCACCTTGGGGACTCATCAGTTGCCAAAAAATCGTGTGGTTGAGATGACCACCAGCGTTATTACGTACCTTTGTCCGAATATCTTCAGGTACGCTGTTCAAATTCACTAGTAAACCTTCAACACTTCTTTTTTGCAAATCTGGATACTGCTTTAATGCATCATTTAAGTTCTTGACGTAGCTAGCATGATGTGCATCATGATGCAATTTCATCGTTTCAGCATCAATCGCTTTTCCGAGTGCCCCATAAGCATAAGGTAATGGTGCTAGTTGTGCGGGAGAAGTACTTAATGACCTATTAGGATAAGCTACAGTGGCAAACGGTCTAGTAGGTGTTGGTGTAGAAGTTTGGGCCTCAGCTATTGGTACTGGTTCGTGATAAATTAGCAGAATTGTCAACACAATTGTTGTGAAGAAAAAAACTATTTTTTTTCGCCAAAATCCGATCATAAATTGTAGCCTCAAAATCAATATTATTGGCTTATAACCCGATCTTAGAGTGTTATTTTGCAGTTATATTAAGCCAAATATTATATATATTACCTTAGTTATCAGTTAATTAAAGCAAAAATAAATCTAGCTAAAATTTTATTTTTTAAACTTATCATTCAAACCTTGTAAAGAATAAATCTCTTGGATTAAGAATAAGAATTATTCATACAACTCCTAACTTTATTATGTATGGGAGTCCCATTTGCCTGTACGAACATCTTGTTTACAGCATAATAGCTAGATTTTATCCACTATTTGAACTAGGCAACACCACTACAAATTTTCTATTATTTATTCAGCTGATTTTTTTTGTTTTTCATCTGTCTGTAAATAGCTGCAATGTTGCGGGCATCATCAATGCCACGATGATGTGTACCTTTTAATTCTATCCCCAACTCATTGAGAGCTTGTGCCATGCCAAATTTTTTAGATACGCCAAGATATTCCGAAAATTCCTCTTTGATATTTATGTGTTCTGAAGTAAAAGGATAAGGGAAATTATGAAACGTGCAATCTTGAATAAATTGCTTTTTGTCATAATTACCCCAAGAACAAAAAATATAGTCAGGAAATAAATTAATCCATTCTTTGAAGCGAGAAATTGCTTCTAAAAATTTTGGCGCTTCGTCAACATCTTGCTGGCGAATACTAGTCAATTCTGTGCAAAAATTTGTCAGTTGCGGATGTCTCACAGGTTGGATGAATTGCTGAAACTCCGAATCAATTTCCCACGTTGTTCGGTTGAGCATCACTGCACCGATTTCAATGATTTCCATTTGGTGACGTGGAATAGTTTTACTGTTACAGCATGTAGCTTCCAAATCAACTATCAGATAATAGTGAGATATTCTAGTATTCATATTAGATTGAGAATAATATTAGTAACTTTTTATACTTATATTTTAAAACTATGAAGTTTGTAGTAATTGCATACATTATACTACAAGAACGTAATGTTTACAGTAGCTTTGCTTTTTTCATTTATTTGAACCACAACCTTCTGTATAGGCTTACAGGTAGCTGTAAGATTACAGAAATTTAGATTGATGAAAAAGGTTTAACCCAACGGAGTTGAATAGCGATATCAAGAGCGATCGCAGCCAGCGCAAACCATAACAAACTTTCTGCCGCCAACACCAAAAAAGGCCAAATTGCGCTGTGGGAATTCCACCCAAATTCTATCTGAGTTAATCCGCGCACCAAGCCAAAGGCTAACACGCCACCAGCTTTGAGTTGGGGATTTCGATCGGAGCGGATGATATAGCGGTAGGTGACACCAAATAGGAAACCAATAAAAGTTGCGATCGCACCACTCACCACCAAGTGCCAGTTAACATCACTTTGCAGACATACAAGTGTCTGAAAATACTTTGCCAGTATGAAAGTATTCAACAGGTTAGCGATCGCAAAAGCCAAACACACAGAGAATCCCCCAACTATTCCAGCCTTGAGGGATTCTATGCGTTCTGCCATTAATTGAGGATCTAAAATTGAGTTCACTCTATATAGAAGTTAAGGATTAGATATTAGGGAAATTTTTCCTTACTCTCCAGTATGATAAATGCTTGAGCAGCTTTGTCATTAATTAAATACCGCTCTCAAGTGGGAATTTTGATGATAAATTCGGTTCCCATACCAGGTTGAGAATTCACTTCTAATATACCTTCGTGTTTTTCTACAATAATTTGGTATGCGATCGACAAGCCAAGTCCAGTACCTTTGCCAACAGTTTTTGTCGTAAACAACGGCTCAAACAAGCGTTTTTTCAGCCGTTCAGGAATACCAATCCCATTGTCAGCAATCCGAATTATAACCAATTGTTGAGAATCTATTTCTGTGATAATTTTAATCTGAGGAATTATATTGCTGATTTTGCCTTCCATTATAGCTTCATCAAGGGCATCAATTGCATTCGCGAGAATGTTCATAAACACTTGATTCATCTGCCCTAGATAACACTTAACCTGTGGTAATTCTCCATAATTTTTAATCACTTCAATGCGGGGACGATCGCTATTAGCATGGAGGCGGTGTTGCAAAATCATTAGGGTACTATCTATTCCTTGATGTAAATCAGCAGATATTTTGGCATCGCTATCCGAGCGACAGAAACTGCGGAGTGAACTAGAAAGGTTGCGAATTCGTTCGCTTCCTATGTGGAGTGAGTTCAAGATTTTTCCCATATCTTCGAGAACAAAGTTTAGATCCAAGTTCTCAATAGTTTTGGTAATTTTGGCTGTTGGGTTTGGATACTCTTGTTCATATAGTAGAAGCAACTCGGTTACTGCTGTAATATATTCTTGCAAGGGTGGAATATTGCTGGAAATAAAGTTGATCGGGTTATTGATTTCATGGCCAATACCAGCGATTAGCTCTCCGAGTGTTGATAGTTTCTCTTGCTGTACTAATTGGACTTGGGCTTTTTGCAAAGCCCTGGTGCGATCGCTAACTTGTTGTTCCAAAGATTCAGTCAATTGTTTGAGTTGTAAATGTACGCGTACTCTTGCAATCACTTCTTCTTGTGCAAATGGTTTCGGGATATAGTCAACTGCGCCAAGGGAAAATCCCTTCGTTTTGCTCTCTGTATCCGCTAAGGCAGTAGTGAAAATAATCGGAATGTTTTGGGTAACAGGATTGGCTTTGAGGCGGCGACAAGTTTCAAATCCGTCAATACCAGGCATTTGTACGTCCAGCAAAATCAATTCTGGTTGATTGCGTTCGACTTGAGCGATCGCACTTTCTCCATCGACTGCAACCCGAAAACGAAAACCCTCACTATTAAGCGCTTCACACAGGAGAGATAAATTTGTGGGATTATCATCCACAATCAAAATAAATTCGGTATCTGAGGTTTTAAGCATGATTAATTAACAATTGAAATTTAACTCAAATTAATTGATATATTCTTGAATAAAAGTTTCCAAACGTTTGAGTTGGAAATTACTAGCAAGCTGGACGATTTGCTGGACAAAAATGCTTAAACGCTCGTCAGATTTAGAAAGTTGCTCGGTCAGTTCCAAAACTTTTTGAATATCACCGTCTTTTGTCAGTTCGAGTAAATCTTGCAAAACCTCTTTGGCAGGATAAATCATCTCATTTGGTCGATCCAAAGCATCTATATTGGTTTTTTTTATTTCATCTACCTTCACGTCAAAAATCCATTCCAGTTGCAAAAACTGTCGTAGCATTTCCAGCAGCGTTTCAGCTTCTACAGGCTTTGGTAGAAATGCATTTGCACCTACATCAATACTTTTGTACTGGTCGGCTGCAAACACACTGGCTGAGGAAGCGATGACAGCAATCTCTTTAAATTGCTCAGATTTACGTAAACGATCGATCAACTCAAATCCATTCAATATAGGCATCACTAAGTCAGTAATAATCAAGTCTGGTTTGTGGGCTAGAGCCTTTTCCCATCCTTCCTGACCCTGACTAGCTTCTACAACAGTAAACCCAACTGGTTCTAGTAAATTTACAATTACCGATCGATTTTCCCATTTGTCATCCGCAATCAAAATGGTGCGGCTTTGTCCTTGATAACCAATAATAGTTCCTTGCTCAACCACTCTAGAAACCTTTGCCCAGTCTTTAGATTCTGGAAATTCTGCCTCAAACCAGAAAGTACTACCTTTGCCAAATTCACTTTGTACCTGAATCTGACCACTCATCAACAAAACAATGTTTTGGCTGATTGCTAATCCCAAACCTGTACCTTCAGATTGTCGTTTTTGATTTCCTACTTGTTCAAAGGGTTGGAAGATTTTCTGCGCTTGTTCAGGGATTATTCCAGCACCAGTATCTATTACCTCAAAACGAATTTTGTAGTTAGTTTTTCCATTGGTGTTTGATTGTTTAGCAATGACCTTAACTTTGAAGGTGACACTACCTTCATTAGTAAATTTAATCGCATTACTAAGCAAGTTAATCAGTACTTGCCGCAAGCGTTTTTCATCAGTATGAATGCCCGTTGGTAAATTAGGATCGAGTTGGACGTGAAATGCAATCACCTTTTGTTCTGCGCGGATGCGAGAAATTTCAGTCACGCTATCTATAAAGGCAGGTAAGTAGAAATCAACAGGATACAATTCTAGTTTCCGGGCTTCTATTTTAGAGAGATCCAGAACATCATTAATTAGGGTTAAAAGATGAGAACCACATTGATAAATGATGCTGACTCCTTTACGTCCTTTCTCACTCAAAGATTCTGTGCGTTGAAGAATTTGTGTATAGCCCAAAATACCGTTAAGAGGTGTGCGTAGTTCATGACTCATATTGGCGAGAAATTCACTCTTAGCTTGGCTGGAGTTTTGAGCAACTTCTTCTGCAAGGCGTAATTCTTTTTCGATGCGCTTGCGCTCGACAATTTCAGTTGAAAGCGCTCGATTGATAACTTCTAACTGGGTTGGACTAGGTAGTGTTAGAGCTTGAGGCATGAGATAAAATAACGCAAATGCCGTATATATCGAAATAATGGCAGTTAGAGCTTTTAAACTACCTGCAACCCAATAATTTGGATGCCAAAGCGTCCAAATATCCATTAAGTGCCCAGTACCGCAAGCAATGATAAAAGCACCAAATAACAAAAAGACGCCATTAAAAGGAAGGTCTTTACGCTTAGAAATAAAGTAAATCAGTAGGAAGGGAATAGAATAATAGGCTAGAGCGATCGTGGCATCAGAAATAATGTGCAGCCAGACTAATCCAGTTTGCCAAAGATAACAATGTCCATGAGGTATAAAACCGTTGGAGTGGAAAGGATAGTTGAAAAATGTCGGCATGATATTAGGGGTTGCTGGATTGGAAATATATACCCATAGCCCTAGTATTCCCAAAAGTATCAAGTCAGAAAGCGCGATCGCTACTTTTTTACATTCGTGTTTATCGTTGCTTTAAGTACTAACGTATCAAGAAAAGTTGGTGTCTTTTTTGTGTAAACGTACTCTGTCGTAAAGATCACACGCAAAAGTTACAATCTGATTGATAAAAAAATCTCAGCCTGCCCAATCCCTGTATGATAAGTATTAGAAACCTTTTGTAATTATTTGAAAAGTGGGACTATGGAGATTTTGACACTAGGTTGGGTAGCGTTGTTAGTTGTGTTTACTTGGTCAATTGCAATGGTAGTGTGGGGACGTAACGGACTATAGAGGCATTGTGGAAAGTCCATTCTTGAGTATTTTGGTTTTATTTGCTGTAGTGCTGCTCGTAGTAGTCACTGGTGGTATTGGTTATTTAACCCTGGCGGATTGGCGCGATCGCCGTCGCCGAGATGAAGAAAAACGCACCACCCGCAGCGCCACTCCCAAGCGGCGATAGTTTTCTGGTAATTGAAAATCTTTTTGTAGGGACGCGATTGTATCGCGTCCCTACATTGTTTTTATGACATTCCCAGGAAATAACTGTTACCTTTGCGATCGCAACGGGAATCATGAAATAGAAGACTTTCAATATTTAAAGTCCCACTGGGAATGGAAAACTCCTCTACTACTCAATCCATACAACCAAATTCAGAACGGCAAGAATCTCATTCAGATGTAACATGCTCCTTGCGTCAGAATGAGCAACAAAAAGCCTTATCTGGAGTTATTGCCCGTATTCGGGAGTCTCTAGACATAGAAACTATTTTCAAAATTACAGTCACTCAAGTCCGCCAACTTCTGAAAAGCGATCGGGTTGGCGTGTTTCGTTTTTATCCTGATTTGGCATGGGAAGGAGAATTTATCTATGAAGATGTGGCAACCGAATGGAATTCGGCATTAGCAGCCAAACTGCGCGACCACTGCTTTAGTGAGGAGTTCGCAGGACTTTATCAGCAAGGTCGAATTAGAGCAATAACTGATATTTATCAAGTAAATGCCAGTGATTGCTACATCCAGATTCTGGAAAAATTCCAAGTACGTGCCAGTATAATTGCCCCCTTGATCAAAGGTAAAGATTTATGGGGATTGTTGTGTATTCATCAGTGTGGTAATCCTCGACAATGGGAAGCATCAGAAATTGAGTTTGTGCAATTAATTGCCGAACATCTAGGAGTTGCTTTACAGCAAGCAGATTTCCTCGAACAAGTCAAACTACAATCAACAGAACTAGCACAAGCAAAAGCCAGAGAAAAAGCGGCCCAATGGCAGAAAACTATAGCTATCACCATTGAGAAAATTCGCCAGTCCTTAGATTTAGAAATCATTTTCCACACAACCACCGCAGAACTTAGGCAGCTACTAAATGCCGATCGCGTCGCTATCTATCGGTTCAATCCCGATTGGAGTGGTGAATTCGTGTTTGAATCAGTGGCAGAGGGTTGGGTTTCCCTGATAGATCAACAGTCGCAACGCCCGGAATTGAAAGATAACGTCAGCGAATGTAGCGCCAAAGATTTAGCTAAACCTCCAGTCGCTGATACCTATTTACAAGATACAGAGGGTGGGAACTTCACTCAGTGTGAAGTGTACCGAATTTGTAATGATATTTACAATTCAGGCTTTAGTGACTGCTACATTAAAATTTTAGAGATATATCAAGCAAAAGCTTATGCGATCGTTGCTATTTACCACGGTCAAAAGCTCTGGGGCTTGCTAGCAGCATACCAAAATGCTGGAACCCGTGATTGGCAAAAAGATGAGGTTTACTTGCTTACTCAAGTGGGTACTCAACTAGGTGTGGCTTTGCAGCAAGCGGAATTTATCCAACAAATGCAGATTCAAGCAGCAGATATCAGCAAAGCTGCTGAAAGGCAAAGAGCGTTAGCGCACACAGTAGAAAAAATTCGTCAGTCTCTTGAAATTGAAGCCATATTTAAAACCACTACTCAAGAAGTTCGTCGGTTATTAGAAGTGGAACGAGTCGCAATTTATCGCTTCTATCCTGATTGGAGTGGGGAATTTGTGGCTGATTCCATCGTTGATGGCTGGACACCAATGGTTAAGCCGCAGCCTGTGACAGAACGCGTTCTTGTGCAAGGAAAACAAGCGGGTAAGTATGCACGTAATGAAGTTTTTGTACCAATTTCTCAGGGTGAAAAGCTGTGGGGATTGCTAGTAGCTTATCAAAACTCCCAGCCCCGTTATTGGCAAGATGAAGAAATCAACTTGCTAGCCCAAGTTGGCGTTCAATTGGGGGTAGCATTACAGCAAGCTGAATCCTTGACACAGATGCAGGTGCAAGCCCAAAAACTGGCTCAAGCCGCCGAACGAGAACGGAAAGCAGCCGAAAGACAGAAGGCCTTAGCTGCAACAGTGGAGAAAATCCGCCACTCTCTTGATATTGACACCATTTTTGCGACCAGTACAGAAGAAGTCCGACGGTTATTGGAAGTTGACCGAGTGACAATCTATCGATTCGGAACTGATTGGAGTGGCAAATTTGTTGCTGAGTCTTTAGCCGAAGGTTGGACATCAGTAAAGGAAATTGTACCTGCAATGTCTACGACAGGCTACGCCTATGCAAGTAATTACTTGCAAGAAACCCAAGGCGGGGATTTTGCTAATGGTAAAACTCTTGTTATTAAGGATGTTTACAGCACCGATGATTCTTCTATTCCTTATATTGCGCTGATTGAACTCATGGAGGCTAGGGCATATATGATTGTGCCGATTTTTCAGGGTGAGAAACTTTGGGGATTGCTAGCAGCTTATCAAAATATCAAACCCCGTGATTGGCAAGAAGATGAAGTAGATTTGTTGATGCAAATTGGTACTCAGTTAGGCGTAGGACTTCAGCAAGCGGAATTACTAGAACAAACTCAATGTCAAAAAGAAGAGTTGACCCAGACTCTGAAAGAATTACAGGACACTCAGAGCCAATTAATTCAAAGTGAAAAAATGGCAGGTTTAGGGCAGTTAGTTGCTGGTGTAGCACATGAAATTAATAACCCGATTAGTTTCATTTATGGGAATATCACTTATGTTACCGAACATACCGAAAATTTATTTAAATTACTGCGCCTTTATCAGAAACAGTATCCTAAGACAACAGAAGAAATTAAAAAGCAAGTAGCAGCATTAGATTTAGATTTCATTAATGATGACTTGCCCAAAATTCTGGCTTCAATGAAGATGGGTGCAGAGCGGATCTCTCAATTAGTCTTGTCGTTACGAAGTTTTTCTCGGCTTGACGAATCAGGAATGAAGCCCGTTGACCTTCATGAAGGTATCGACAGTACTTTGCTAATTTTACAACATCGACTGCAACCACAAACTAATTCTTTTGCTATTGAGGTAGTTAAGCAATATGGTGAATTGCCTCCAGTAGTCTGCTATGCAGCCCAGATGAATCAGGTGTTTATGAATATTCTCAACAACGCGATTGATGCACTGGAAAACTCAGCAATTAGTGGCAAAAAAATTGACAATCCTAAAATTTGGATACGTACAGAAGTTATAGAAGAGAATATTGTTCTGATTTGGATTGCTGACAATGGTTGTGGGATTCCAGAGATTGTGCGATCGCGCATTTTTGAACCTTTCTTTACTACCAAACAACCTGGACAAGGTACTGGTTTGGGGTTATCTATTAGTTACCAAATTATTGTGGAAAAACACGGCGGTAATATCAAATGTGTTTCTGAACCTGCTAATGGCTGTGAGTTCTGGATACAAATTCCGATGAAAAGGACAATTAGTTAGGAAAAAATAGGCGATGCATTCTCTATGAGAGGCTACGTCAGAGGACACACAGGAAGGAGAAAAAAGGCGAGCGCACTGTGGAGATTTTTGCAGGCGATCGCTCTTTTTAAAGAACCACTCCAGGCGCAGAGGACAGAGAGGAAGGAGAAAGCGATCGCTCCCCTTGTGGAATACATATCTTATTGCTGCTGTTGCAACCAAGCCACTAAATCAGCTTCAGTGGAAAAATCTAGTAACGCTTCCGCTAAATCCTCTAACTGAGTTAACGATAACCCGCGCAGCCGCTCTTGTAATTCAGCAGTAATTACACCAATTCGCTTTGTTAATAGACGCTGGATTATTTTTAACTCTCCTTGTTGTATCCCTGACTCCATCCAACTGGTGACGATTTGCATAACAACCTCCTGTTGAGTTGGTTCAAATTGAGCAATTTCAGTCTGGAAAATTTCTTCTTCTTGGGCATTTAGTCGCAGATAAGTATCAATAAACCCGGAAATCAATTGTATTCGCGCTGGATCTAGCTGCAAGGTAGCTAGCAGGCGCAGACACTCAGATTTTACTTTGGGCCTGTCTTTTGGCGCTATGTTCATTTTAGCCATGAGCGCACTAGCTACGGGATTTTGCTGTTGCAGATATTCTCGCCAATTCAGATGATTTAACTGGATGACATCATAGTTAAACTGCAAGACAACTTTATTGGAAAATGCTACTTGATGAAAATTTGTTTCAGCCTTTTTGGGGCTATCGTAAGAAAATAAAGCGATAGGATATACTGGCAAGGCGTATTTTTCATACAATCTAGCGAAGTAGCGATACATCCGCAAATCAAAAGCTTCTTGATAATAAGCTTGATGTTCTAGATGTATTAGAAAAAACGATTCTTGCTCTCTAAATCGCGCTTTTACTACTAAGTCAGTTTCATATTTTTCTCCAGCAGTAACATCGGTAAATACCTCTTTGTCAATGAAAGAGATCGTATCCCGTTCCAGATAAGCTGTTATCTCTGGAAAAAATAACTCGATGAACTCCCAGAAGAAGGTTGTTAATAGTTCTTTAAATAAGCGATCGTGGTCTATCATGTCAAATTTATATCATGTTTTGATGGGCGATCGCCTACGCATTGTGGAGATTGGCGATCGCTCTTTTTAACGAACCGCAGAGGCGCAGAGAACACAGAGTCAGAAGGGTGCGATCGCACCGTGGAGATTTGGCGATCGCTCTTTTATAACGAACCACAGAGACACAGAGAACACTGAGGAAGAAAAGGAGCGATCGCTCTTTTTAACGAATCACAGAGGTGCAGAGAACATAGAGGAAGGAGAGGGAGATCGCACAATGGAGATTTTGCAGGCGATCGCTTTTTTTACCAATCTGTTTCAGTACAAATATACTATAATTTATAAACTAACTCTAATAAGGAGAAACTACAATATGTTCGGTAGTGTAAGTCCTAACCATTATTCCTTGGCACTAGCGTATCAAGCGGCTCAAAATGCCGTTAAATTAACTAAAATTCAAGCAGTATGGGAAAAGGGTTTT
The DNA here is from genome assembly GCF_034530955.1 of Nostoc sp. DedQUE05. Taxonomy (NCBI): domain Bacteria; kingdom Bacillati; phylum Cyanobacteriota; class Cyanophyceae; order Nostocales; family Nostocaceae; genus Nostoc; species Nostoc sp. DedQUE05. Next base: position 131,289 of record NZ_JAVRCB010000008.1, read on the forward strand.
ATTCTTCAAAATTGCGATCCAAGGGTCTGGCGAGAAGATGAATTTGGAAGATTGATAAATAGATATGAGTATGGAAATCGTCAATCTACTCATGGATGGGAAATTGATCACATAATACCAAAATCTCAAGGAGGTAACGATCATATTTCCAACTTGCGTCCGCTACAATGGTACGTCAATCTTATTAGGTAACAAGTTAGGTTGCCTGTGATTATGCTGAACTAAAATAATTATTTACTATATCATCTCAAATAATGACTAAAACACCTAAGTCTGGAAGATGTGTACATTGTCTACAAAATGTGGATAATTTGACGCGGGATCATGTTTTCCCTTCTGCTTGGTATCCAGATACTACTCCAGAAAATTTACAAAGATGGACAATTCCATCGTGTAAAAAATGCAATGAGGAATATGGCAAATTGGAAGAGGATTTACTTTTGAGACTAGGTATGTGTATTGATCCTGAAGATGCAAAGTCAAGCGGAATTACAGATAAAGTACTGCGTTCAATAGATCCAGACTATGCAAATGATAGAACAGAAAAGCAAACAAGAGAAAGAAAAAGAAATAAGATAAAAAAAGAAATAGTTAAATGGGAAGCAATCCCACCTATAGGTTTACATCCAAACTTTGGAGTACAAAACAATGTTTACTATCCAGAATATCTATCTATTCCAATATCAGCCGATAAGTTAGAACGTTTGTGTCATAAGATAGTTCGTGGTATAACTTATTTTGTTGCTCAGACTTTTATAGAAAGCGATTTTGAGATTCAATTTTTTACTATAGATGATAAAGCTGCTCAAACCATATTAAAAAAATATCAAGAACATTTGGAGACATATGATCGTCCAGGTATTAAAGTAGTACGTGCTATGACAAGTGACAATCCAGATGCTGGTTTTTATGCTATAGAAATCTGGGGCAGATTAAAAATGTACGCTGTAATCAAACCAAAGAAACTATCATGCTGAATGCTATAAATAGTTTATGCAGGATAAACACCAAAATTGAAATTTGCAAAACTCCCTTTATTTTTACTAAAAAACTTGCCTTAGGAACATAACATCCCCAAGGCAAGCCAACTCTCTAATTTTTTCTATCTTCGCGCCTTTTGCGCCCTTCGCGGTTCGTTTCTCTTAAAGTTGCTTCACTTCTGAAACCAACTTCGCCACCATATCCTTCGCGCTACCAAAAAGCATTGTAGTTTTATCCTTGTAGAACAACTCATTATCTACACCGGCAAAACCCGTACTCATCCCGCGCTTAATCACAATCGTCTGCTTCGCCCGATCTACTTCCAAAATCGGCATACCATAAATTGGGCTACTTGCATCACTCCGCGCTGCCGGATTTACCACATCATTTGCCCCAATTACCAAAGCCACATCCGCTTGTTCAAACTGGGGATTAATATCATCCATGTCGTACAACTGGGTATAAGCCACATTTGCCTCTGCTAGCAACACATTCATGTGTCCCGGCATTCTCCCAGCAACAGGGTGAATGGCATACTTGACATCAACACCCATTTTTTCTAACTGATCTGACAATTCCCGGACGCTATGTTGCGCTTGGGCAACTGCCATACCATAACCAGGCACAATTACCACAGAACGGGCATAACCCAACATCATCGCCCCTTCTTCGGGATCGATACTGCGGACAGTTTGATCGGTTGCACCACCACCAGCAGCACCACCGCCAGAAGTAGATCCTGTACCAAAAGCGCTGAACAGCACACTGAAGAGAGAGCGGTTCATCGCCTTACACATAATCTCGGTGAGGATTAAGCCAGATGCTCCTACCAAAGCACCAGCGATGATTAACATATTGTTCATCACCACAAAACCAGCAGCAGCCGCCGCCACACCTGACAAGGAGTTCAACAGCGAAATTACCACCGGCATATCGCCGCCACCAATGGGGATGACGAACATTACACCCAGCACTAAGGAAACAGCTACCACTCCCAAGAATATGGGTAAGCTATCTGGTGTGATGATTAAATAGGCACTACCTACCAAATAAGCACCCAGCAGTAAGAGGTTAAATGGTTGCTGGAAAGGAAATGTAATCGGAGAACCGCTAATTAAACCTTGCAATTTAGCAAAGGCTAAAAAACTACCTGTGAAGGTAACGCCACCGATTAACACGTCCAATAGCATGGAAATGTTCACATCTAGAGGTACAGGTGCGCCAGAATCCAATAATCGCCAGAATTCGGCAACGGCGACTAATGCAGAAGCTGCACCACCCAAACCGTTGAGTAAACCCACCATTTGGGGCATTTCCGTCATTTGGACTTTGTAGGCAACGATCGCCCCAATTCCCGATCCAATCGCCAAGCCCAACAATATCATCTCGTAGTTCAACACATTCCGATCTAGCATTGTCGCCACAATTGCTAGCAGCATCCCCACAGATGCAATCACATTACCGTTTCGCGCTGTAGCTGGTGAACCCAGCTTTTTCAAACCAAAAATGAATAAGGATGCAGCGACTAAATATGTCAGCTGAATGCCAGTTGGTAAAAAGTCGCTCACGCCTTAATCTCCTTCTTCTTGAACATTTGCAGCATTCTATCTGTAACTAGAAAGCCACCTACAACATTAACTGTAGCTAGTACTACAGCAATTAAACCGAGAATTACTGACACACTGGTTTCTCTAGCACCTGAAGCCACTATTGCCCCAAGTACCGAAATGCCAGAAATCGCGTTTGAGCCTGACATTAAGGGCGTGTGTAAAGTCGGTGGGATTTTGTTGATGACTTCAAAACCGATAAAAGATGCCAATACAAATACAAACAAAGCAGCAAGTAATGCCTCTGTCATGAAATCAAAACTCCTTTTATAAGTGGGAATTGGGCATGGGGCATTGGGCATTGGTTATTCTCCTTGTTCCCTTGTCCCCTTGTCTCCCTCATCCCTAATTAACCGCCGGTTGTTGAGTATTCAAAGCTTGTAGCGCATCTCGTACTCGTTGATTGCGAATTTCACCTGCGTGGGTAACGCAAGCTGCATCAACGATGTCGTCACCAAAGTCCACCTGTAAAGCTTTGTCTTTAATTAGCAGTTGAATCAACGATGTTACGTTCTTGGCATACAATTGGCTGGCATGAATTGGCATCGATGATGGGAGATTGATCGGGCCGATAATTGTCACACCGTTCCAGACAATATCTTTACCTGGTTCTGTGCAGGCGCAGTTACCACCTTGTTCAGCAGCCAAATCCACAATCACTGAACCTGGTTTCATTTGTGCCACCATTTCTTCTGTAACTAGCCGTGGTGCTTGTCTCCCAGGTACTTGGGCGGTGGTAATTACAACATCAGAATTTTTGATGTGTTCAGCAACAACTTCTTGAGTACGTTGTTTGCTAGCTTCAGAAATTTCCTTGGCGTAACCGCCAGCAGCAACGGTTTCTTCGTCTAATTTGACTTCAACGAATTTTGCCCCTAAGCTTTGCACTTCTTCTTTGACGGCGGGACGGATATCAAAGGCTTCTACTACTGCTCCCAAACGTCTGGCGGTGGCGATCGCTTGCAATCCCGCTACACCAGCGCCCATAATAAATACTTTGGCTGGAGCGATCGTGCCTGCGGCTGTGGTTAACATCGGAAAGTATTTCGGTAAGGCTGCGGCGGCAATTAATACTGCTTTGTAACCGGCTAATGAAGCTTGCGAGGACAAAGCATCCATACTTTGCGCCCTGGTGGTACGGGGGATCATCTCCATACTCAAAGCTGTGACTTTCCGATTTGCTAGTTGCTGCGCCACAACAGGATTTCCCAAGGGATTGAGGAAACTGACTAATACAGCCCCTTCCTTTAACAAATCAACTTCTGAGCGTCCATCTTCTCGTTCTTGCGGTGGACTTACTTTCAGCAGAATATCTGTTTCACCCCATAATTTGGCAGTATCGCTGATTATTGTGGCTCCTGCTGCTTCATAGTCAGGATCGCCAAAAAATGAGCGTTCTCCTGCACCCGCTTCTACCCAAACTTCCAAACCTTGTTTTACCAATCGGGCAACGGTGTCAGGAATTAATGCCACACGACGTTCACAAACTTCAATTTCTTTAGCAACTGCTATTCTCATGAAATCTCCTGAAGATAAATACCTAATCTCTGCCAAGTAAGCGATTGTCCAGATGATGGGTGTCCCGCACTCATAGTACTTAGGCAGGAACATCAGCCATGAATTTTACTTGTAGATTGAACCTTGAATCTTTCCTCTCCCACTCTTTGCTCTCTAGACAAAGCCTCATTTTTTTGTAAAGTTCTGAGCGGAGGTTCCCTCCAATCGGACTTTTTGCTTTGCCGCTCGCAGATGTCATATTTTCAGATATTTGCAAACAGGGTTATGTATTGCACATCCTAAATTGATTCCCAAATTTTGCATCTTTATCTTTAGGTTGTTTTCGGGATTGAGAAATTTTGGTATTCCTTTCTTATAGAGTAATATTGACCGAATTTTGAAAGCTTGATAATTTCCCAATCAAATTTTAATGATTACAACTTCGATTCCAATCCAACTTATTTTAATCAATTTAGCCCAACTTAACTGGCGATCGCTGATGGCATACCTCAATTTTTATAACAAAATTCTCAAATTTAGATACACTTATACATATTTAGAAACACAATCCAACCCCCAACTGTGTTTATATCTAGTTCCAATTTGACCCAATTTAGCCATCAAATCATGGCTACATAAGGGTAATGAAGTAAATGTAATATACGTTTGTTTTTATACTAAGTAACTTTACTGTTGCCTAAACATCAGGCAGGATGGCACTTTTTTTGGAAATTAAACGTCCATTGTCGAGAAGCCAGTAGTAAAGTTTAGTAAAGAATACTAACACACAGTTATTTTTAGATCGCAGATTTATATTTTCGTAGAGGAAGCCCGATTATGCGACGTTTACTTTCTGCTTTAGCCGTGACTAGCTTTTTGGTTACTGGATTACCAGCCTTGACTTGGGCGCAAAGCTTACCTGGATTTACGCTGTTTAGCGGCGTCAAACAAGAAAATCAGCTACCCTTCCGATTAGATTTTGGCGGACAAGCTAATGGTTGGGATCGATACATACTAAAGATTCCAGCTAAAAGAATGAAATTGGCAGTTGGTCAATTTGCCATTACCTACCCTGATTATTACAAAGGAACTTTTGACCAGAAAAAAATTGAAGTCCGAGTCAAAGGCAAAGCAGTTCCGCTTTCTGAGGTGAAATGGGACAAAGAAGGTAAACTGATCAATATTTTTCCTCAAGATCCAGTACCAGCAGGTAGCCCAGTCGAAGTGGTGTTATCTAACGTGAAAAACCCATCCTTCGGTGGAGTTTACTATTTTAACTGTCAAGTGCTTTCCCCTGGCGATGTACCACTACTGCGCTATATGGGAACATGGATTTTGAGCATTACTTAAGAATAGGGAGTAGGGATATGGCCAATCGATGATTCCCAATTTCCTAACAAAGTGATACAATTAGAGATTGTGAGTTTTTATAAAAATCACTTAAGAGGAGAAGAGTATGAAAAGAACACTGGGCGGTACTAGCCGTAAGAGAAAAAGAACCTCTGGTTTTCGCGCCAGGATGCGGACACCAGACGGCAGAAACGTGATTAGCGCCAGAAGAAAAAAGGGCCGTCACCGTCTGAGTGTTTAGGACAGATCGAGCGATAAAGAGCATCTGTGGCTTTGCCCAAAACAAATCGGCTAAAATCCCGCAAGGATTTCCAGGCAGTTTTCCGAGAAGGAATTCGGCGTCATGGCTCTTATTTAACATTGAGAGCCTTAAAGCCCTTATATTCAACGAAACCTTCTTTGGACACTGCCACCCAGACTACACAAGCAACTGACTCAAAGCTCCTTGCTAGCACGCGGATTGGTATTTCAATTAGCACAAAAGTCAGCAAAAGGGCAGTGGTTCGCAACCGAATCAAACGGCAAATTACTGCTGCTTTATACAACTTGCTGCCAAAATTATCACCAGGATGGCGGCTAGTATTCATTGTCAAACCCACAGCAGCAGAATCTAAGTGCGTAAGCCCACAATTTCTGCAAGAATTAGAGCAGTTGTTGGCACAAGCTGAGGTGTTCGATGGGAATTCGTGAAGATGTTTATTATGAAGGTGGCCCCCATGTTGGGGATTTAATTGTCAACCTGCTGATTGGGCTAACCATTGTCGGGCTACCATTAGCAGTCGGGGCAATTGTCAGGGCATTGTGGCTGCGTTTCCGCATCACCGATCGCCGAATTACTGTTACCGGAGGTTGGCAGGGACGCGATCGCACTGACGTAATTTACTCAGAAATTGTCAAAATCGTCAAAGTCCCCCGTGGCATTGGCTTTTGGGGAGATATGGCCATTACCCTAAAAAACGGCAGTCGTCTCGAATTGCGCGCAATTCCCAAGTTTCGGGAAGTCTATGACTACATTAACGAAAGAATTGCTGCAAAAAATCCCGAATTTAGCGGCACTGCCAATAAGTGATGAGCAGGGGGAGCAGGGGAAGAAAAACTATTGGTTATTGCCCAATGCCCAAAGCCCCATGCCCAATGCCCCATTTATAATGTGCGGCTATCCGTAGCGAGAGATAGTCGCCGACAATTCATGATTTAGATAAATTAGATTCAGTTTACAGTACCTCAGGTTGAATTCAGAATAATGGATTTTGGTATCGGCTTTCTCTCGAACAACGTGATGCTGCCAATCATAGATTTCTTCTATGGTATTGTGCCTAGTTACGGATTAGCGATCGTTGCTTTGACCTTGATAGTCCGCTTCGCGCTCTATCCCCTGAGTGCTGGCTCAATTCGCAATATGCGGAAGATGCGAATTGTACAACCTCTGATGCAGAAGCGGATGGCAGAAATTAAAGAGCGCTATAAGGATGAACCGCAAAAGCAGCAGGAGGAAATGGTTAATGTCCAAAAAGAATTTGGCAACCCTTTGGCAGGCTGTTTTCCATTACTAGTGCAAATGCCAGTTTTGTTAGCGCTGTTTGCTACCTTGCGGGGTTCGCCTTTTGCAAGTGCGAACTACAGCGTTAACCTGCAAATTCTTCCCGCAGAACAAATCGAACAAATTCAACCACAAGCCTTTGCTACTGCTCCGCAAAATATTTACATTGCAGATGGGGAACACGTTAAAGTAGCTGCTATTATTCCTAGCGGAAACAAACTAGCAGTAGGAGAACAAACCAAGATACAGTATCAGACTGTTGCAGGTAAACCATTTCAGGTACTCTTAGCAGAACACCCAGAAAATAAGCTGGTTCCTGATTGGAAAGTTACCAAAGGTGAAGATAGGATAAAAATTGATGCCCAAGGCAATGTAGAAGCCTTGCAACCAGGAGAAGTTACTATTCAAGGAACAATTCCTGGATTAGCAGCAGAAAAAGGCTTTCTATTTATTGACGCTTTAGGTAGGGTTGGCGCACAAGATCCAGATGGCACAATCCACTGGGATATCGTTGCCATGATCGTCTTTTTTGGAATCAGCCTTTATGTTAGCCAAATGCTTTCCGGGCAAAATTCCAGCGGTGGCAATCCGCAGCAGGATACAGTTAACAAAATCACCCCCGTCATCTTTTCTGGGATGTTCTTGTTCTTCCCCCTACCAGCTGGGGTGCTGATGTATATGGTGATTGGTAATATTTTCCAAACCGCCCAAACTTATCTTCTCTCCCGCGAACCTCTACCGGAGGAACTACAAAAAATTGTAGAAACCCAGGAAAAAGAAGCAGCAGTCACAGAACAGAAAGCATTACCGTTTGAACCAAAAAGTCCTAAGAAAAAGGCGGCAGGGGGATCATGAGCGACATTCCAATGCAGAGAGGTCAGCAATGGTTAAAAACCCTGCTGGAACTCACTGGAATACCTGCTGAGATTCAGGGTCATTTAGAAACTGCCCAATCTCAAGACGGCGATTCTCCAGAACCAGATAACTACTGGTTGACTATTGACCAAACCAATTTGACATCAGAACAAATCCAGGTGTTAATTGGTGCTGATGGTTCTGTGTTAGATGCGATTCAGTATCTAGCAAATTCGGTTCTAAACCTCAGCCAACCGCCGGAGGAACAAGCCTCTTTCACTATTGAGTTAAATGGCTACCGAGTTAAAAGAGAAGCCGAAATTCGCGCATTAGCAGAAGCAGCAGCCGATGAAGTGCGCTTTTCTGGTAGAGAAGTGGAAATCAAATCTCTTAGTTCTGCTGAACGGCGTCAAGTTCATACCTTCTTAAAGGAATTTGGAGATTTAGAAACCTTCAGTCGCGGTAAAGAGCCACATCGCCATCTGGTTGTTTGTCCCGCTTCGTTGGAAGGAGTTAGGAGTTAGGAGTTAGGAGTTAGGAGTTATGAGTTTGGAGTTAATTGAAAACTCATAACCATATATAATTTCTTTCAAAATTTCTCTTGTTCTTAAGAGATAAAATTAAAGATGTAGTACCAGTATTATTGCTGGTAATGAAGATAAATTTTTAGTGAGGATGTCTCACAAATCCTATGGACGCAATTTATATTCCGCAGCTAACTAAAGCCCCGGAGCGAACAGAGGAAGTTCAAGTTAAGGAATTTCTGCCTGGTCTAGAGACGTTAACACCAGTTCGCGGTCATGTGCGCGTGCAACATCATGGCAATTACCTGGAAGTGTCGGGTCAGGCAGAAACAATTATTACTTGTACCTGCAACCGCTGCTTGCAGCAATACAATCGCCGTTTAGGGCTTGATACGAAAGAAATCATCTGGTTAGACGAAACTGCAAATCAGGCAAATGACTTGCCCTTAGAAAGGGAAGTGGTTATGGAAGATTTGCTGGAAAGCTTACCGCCCGATGGTTATTTTTATCCCAACGAATGGCTGTATGAGCAGATGTGTTTGGCAATACCGCAGCGCCAGTTATGCGATCGCAATTGTCCAGGTATTCCTGTAAGTAGTACTGTTGATAGTCCTGATACTTCTGATAGTCGTGAAACTCCTGTTGATAACCGTTGGGCTTCTCTAGAAGCACTTAAAAAGCAACTTCCGGGGTAGTAATTTGCTAATTCCGTCAGACTGAAGTCTGCACTCACATGAACTAAGCCTGTCTACACAGGCTTATTGTTTTATTAGTGAAAATGTCGATTAACCCCACAATCCCGACATTAATTTAAACGAAATAATTTTTTAGCGTTAATTTTATCTAATAAATTAAAATGCTTGTGTTAAGAAATGACCTACCTTCTTAATATGATTTGACAACTTCAACTGTATTAAAACGAACCTATGAAAGATAGATAACATACTGGTTATAGATTCCTATGTCTAGTTAAGGAAAAAAGTCAAAGATGAAAGAAATATTAAAGGATTTGGAAGGATTGGGTTTTTATTCTTATGAAAATTCAACTTTAGTTCCCATAATTCAAGCATTACAGTTAAATAACAATTCAATTTGGTTAAGAGATGGAAAATATAAAAGATTGAATACATTAGATATAACATCATTTCCAGAAGCAGAGGAACTGATGGATAATGAACCGGACGAAGACGATAACTTTTTGTATTTATACAGACCCTTACCACCACATCGTTGCTTTACTCTAGATAAAGAAGATTTGTATGAATATCCACCAATGATATTTGAAGATATTTACTTATGTAATAGTTTAAGCAGATGTGGCGTTATCATCGAGGATGTAGATGAATATGAGGATTCTGAGGGCAATTCGCATCTAATTACCAATGTATGCGATTTTTTAATTTGCCCTTACGAATTTAGAACGTCATATACTCAAAATTATTTAAAATGGCGGGTTGTTACCGCAAGAATTCTGTTGATGCTTAATCTTATTCTGTCTCAAGCAGATAGTGATGCAAGATTTTATCTACTAAGTGAAGAAGGTAAAGAGGGAGATACTATTGTAGTTTTGATAAATCCACCTATATTTAAGTTTTTTCAATACATTAGCGAATTAGAAAATCAAGATTTACCAAAGCCTATCGAGAAATATTTTGAAAGCATCTTGTTCTAATTTGATAGCGGCGACCTCGCAAAGAAGTTGCGACGAAAAGGCAGATGAAATCCTTAACAGCAATTACTTATAGGCATTAATAAAATATATTGCTCAACGGAAGTGTAGAGGTTAACCCCAGATACAATAGCTGAAGTATCCATAGGTATCTTAATCTTATTCTGTCTCAAGCAGATAATGATGAAAGATTTTATATACTGTTATATGTTGGTTTTTTAGTTGTTAGAAGCGATACAAACCTGAACAATGAGAGAAGAACTAATAACCACACCCAAATATGAACTTCCGTGAAGAGTTTAAACTGCTGCTACGCGCCCGCTACCCCTTGATTTATATTCCTACATACGAGGAAGAACGGGTAGAAGCAGCGATCCGGGAAGAAGCAAGCAACCAGGGTAATCGCCCGGTGTATACTTGGGATTTTGTCGATGGCTACCAGGGAAACCCCAATGATGTTGGGTTTGGGCGACGTAACCCGTTGCAAGCTTTGGAATTTATTGAAAAATTACCAGCTTCCGCACCTGCGGTAATGATTTTACGAGATTATCATCGCTTTTTAGAAGATGTGGCGATCGCCCGCAAACTCCGCAATCTGTCCAGACTTCTCAAATCGCAACCAAAAAATATTGTATTACTGTCGCCGCGCATCGCCATCCCTGATGACTTAACGGAAGTGCTGACAGTCGTCGAGTTTCCCTTACCAGCCGCCTCAGAAATTAAAACTGAGGTAGATCGCTTACTACAAAGTACTGGTAACTCCCTTTCTGGAAAAGTTTTAGATGATTTGGTGCGCTCTTGTCAAGGACTTTCGATGGAACGGATTCGCCGCGTTTTGGCAAAAGCGATCGCAACCCACGGAGAATTGCGACCAGAAGACGTGGAGCTGGTTTTGGAAGAAAAGCGCCAAACTATCCGCCAAACCCAAATTCTGGACTTCTACCCCGCCACTGAGCAAATTTCTGATATTGGCGGACTGGATAACTTGAAAGATTGGTTGATTCGGCGGGGAGGTTCATTTACAGATCGAGCGCGACAGTACGGATTACCGCACCCCCGTGGTTTAATGTTGGTGGGTATTCAGGGAACTGGTAAATCGTTAACAGCAAAAGCGATCGCTCATCACTGGCATTTACCCCTGCTACGTTTGGATGTGGGCAGATTATTTGGTGGTTTGGTGGGTGAATCAGAATCTCGCACTCGCCAAATGATTCAAGTAGCTGAAGCCCTTGCTCCCTGTATTTTATGGATTGATGAAATAGATAAAGCCTTTGCAGGGCTTGGTAGCAAAGGTGATGCCGGAACAGCCAGCCGTGTGTTTGGTACTTTTATTACCTGGCTAGCCGAAAAAAGCTCACCCGTGTTTGTCGTCGCCACCGCCAACGACATTCAAGCTTTACCGCCGGAAATGCTCCGCAAAGGGCGATTTGATGAAATTTTCTTTGTGGGTTTGCCTACTCAAGAAGAGAGAAAAGCAATTTATGATGTTCATTTATCCCGACTGCGCCCCCATAATTTGAAAAGTTATGACATCGACAGGCTAGCTTATGAAACCCCTGATTTTTCTGGGGCTGAGATTGAGCAAACTTTAATTGAAGCGATGCACATTGGATTTAGCCAAAACCGCGACTTTGCTACCGACGACATTTTAGAAGCAGCCAGTCAGATCATACCCTTAGCACGAACTGCCGTAGAGCAAATTCAGCAACTCCAAGAATGGGCTGCTGCTGGGAGAGCGCGTTTAGCATCTAAACACAATCCTTTGAGCGAACGCCTCCGGCGCACTACGTGAACCCAAAAAAATGTAGAGACGCAGGAGTGCTTACGTCTCTACAAAGATTTTGGATAACGCATATTTAATTTCACCAGATGTCTATTCAGCATAGCTACAATAATCAGTTAGTCAAAAGTCAATAATGATGAATTATTATGGACTATTGATTTTTATACTGATGGGTTATTTGCCTCTGAGTTTTCACGTCATGTGGAAAAGCCAATGGAAAACCTAACCCCCCAGCCCCCCTTCCCTACAAGGGAAGGGGGAGAAATCAAAGCCTCTCTCCTTCTAGGGGAGAGGTTTGGAGAGGGGTTTTCCAGATCCCGTGAAAAGTCAGATTTGCCTCTCTACTCGTAACCCTTGAGAGCCAGTTAAACACCACTCTCCTCAATGGGGGAAAATACGCAGATAACTGGCTCACCTACACCCTTGACTCTTGATAATCAGGTTTTAATTATGTTGTCTGGCTTAACAAAGTTTATACTGGGGTTTTTCTTAGCGATCGCTGTGCTAATAGGTGGCGGTGCTGCAATTGCACTCTATTTTATGAATCGTACTGGCATAGCACCTGCTAAACCCATTTTTTCTAATGATAGTCCTTCAGTGAAAGCCCAAGCTCCTAAAAAAACTGAGCCTGGAGAAAGTAAGCCCGCTCTTACACCTGGAACATCTACTCAATCGTCTGCAAGCCCAACCTCTACTCCTACAGAATCACCAAAGGCTACCCCATCATCCAAACCATTACCATCGGGAGCTTACCGAGGACGTGTTAATTGGGCTGAAGGCTTGAGTTTGCGATCGCAACCAAATCAAGAAGCTGAAAAAATTGGTGGAGTCGCTTTTAATCAAAAAATTATTATTTTGTCAGAAAGCGAGGATAAAGCTTGGCAAAAGATCCGTTTGGAAGATAGCGAACAAGAAGGTTGGGTGAAAGCAGGTAATACTGAAAAAGTTGATGAACAATAGGCATTGGGCATTGGGCATTGGTTATTCTCCTTGTCCTCTTGTCCCCTTGTTTCCCTCATCCGCAGGACACTTACTTGTAAAGAATCATACGAAAAGTAATTCTTACATATAGTCAGTGGTATACTTTTTTATATTTATTAACTTAAAAAAGCAAGTGAAAACAGGGGTAGCTAGCCATTTAATCAAGCTTGCCTCAGTCTACGAGGCATCCGAAAGCATCAAGGTTGTTCCTATCGTAGTTAATTTTAAATTTTTAAATTGGAAAAAGTTATCGACTTTTGGTGCAATGCGTCTTTTGTCTGTGGCTCTGATTACGGGGCTTATGAGTATTGCTGGAGAAGTTTTAGCACTTCAGAAAATAGGAAGTAATGGGCCTGAAGTTAGCAGTAGTCAGAGATGTTTAAAAAAGTTAGGCTATTTTAACGGCCCAGTGACAGGTAAGTTTGCTAGCTTGACTCAAAATGCTACGATCAAATTCCAGCGAGCCAATAGAATATCGGCTGATGGAGTTATAGGTGTTAGCACTCAACGAGCCTTGCAACGAGCATGTCAAAGTAGAAGTTCTAATAGAAATATCGGTGGCGCATCACGTTCGCCAGTTGGTCAATATCCTACTCTTTCTCAAGGCAAAACTGGTGCAGCCGTCACAAGATTACAACAGCGTCTACGGCAGTTAGGCTACTTTAAGACTAATCCCACTGGGAATTTTGGACGAATTACTAAAGATGCTGTAATAGCATTCCAGCGAAGTTATCGCATAACTGCTAACGGGATTGTGAATCGACAAACTTGGAACGCACTAATGGGTTCTTCTCCGACTCCAGGAAGATCGAGTCTTTCCACTCAACAAGTCAGAGAACTGCAAGTGCGTTTGCGGCAGCTAGGTTATTTAAATGCTGATGCCACTGGGAATGTTGGCCCGATGACTAGAGAAGCTGTAATTGCATTCCAACGAAATAATGGATTACCTGTTGATGGCATTGCTAATGCCCAAGTTTTGGACTCAGTGCGTAGAGTCTCTACAGGTAGTATTCAACAACCAGGTAGAAATTATCTCACTGTAGGCGATCGCGGAGAAAATGTCCGATTAGTTCAAGAGCGTTTAGCACAGTTGGGTTTTTCTAATACTAATCCTAATGGACTTTTCAACGATTACACTAGACAATCTGTGATTGCATTCCAGCAATATTCTCGAATTAATTCTAGTGGAAATGTAGATTGGCAAACTTGGGAAGCATTAGGGTTGAATGGTTCAACTGGGGGCAATTACACTCAAACTAATGATTATGTATTAGCTGACACTAACCGCTATGCATTACCTCCTGCCAATGACAATGTAGTACCTGTTACTAATGGCAACACATTAGTTGCTAATAATCCTTACAGAGTAATAATTCCAATTTCCAGTAATGATACTCTGAGTAAAGTACAACAATATATACCCAATGCTGTCGCGGAGCAATCCAATTTAGGAGATTATGTGAATGCTGGAGCATTTAGCGATCGCGCCCAAGCAGAAACGCTAACGAAAAAGCTCCGCTCGTTAGGTCTGGATGCACGGGTAAAATACAATTAATTCGTAATTCGTAATTCGTAATTCGTAATTAGATGGACAAGCTCAAGTGCGAACCTTCTTGAGTTTTATTCACTTCAATCCTGGCTTGGAAGGCTTCTTTGAGGTGGGGCATGTGGGTGACAGTGAGGATGCAGGCGAAATCAGAAGCGATCGCATTAATCGCGGCAATCAAGCGATCGCATCCTTCGGCATCCTGTGTACCAAAACCCTCATCCACAATCAACAATTGCAACGCCGCCCCTGCCCGTTGCGCTAATAGTTTTGCCAAAGCCAAACGGATAGCAAAGTTAATTCTAAAGGCTTCTCCACCTGAGTAAGTTTCGTAAGCTCGTGTTCCTCTAGAATCGGCGATTAAAATATCTAAGGTGTCTATCAGTTTAGCGTTTTTCTTGGTTGATTTAGCACTGCGTCCAGCTTTTTGAGTAATAAATTGTACATGAAACTGATTGCCACTCAAACGCGAAAGTAGTTGATTTGTTTCGGCTTCCAGTTGTGGCAACACATTCTCAATCATCAGTGCTTGGATACCATTTTTACCAAAAGCTTGCGCTAATTCCTGATAAACCCGATATTCCTGCTTGCACGATTGTAATTGCTGCTGCTGTTGTTCATATTGAATTTGCAGCGTTTCCAATTGATGCGCCAGTTGTTCTAAACGCCCCAATTTGGCTATTTGCTCATCAAGTTGCCGTCTGCGGATTGCTAGCTGCTGTTCTAAAGCTTGAATTTGGGCAGATGGATTAGCTGTTGCTTGTAGTTGCTGGATAATGCTTTCGATTTGGCTGCCGAGTTTTTGGCGCTCCGTTACTCTGGCGCTTCTGGAATCCTCTAACTCTTGTAATCTCGTCTGGAGTTGCGGATACTGCTGCTGTGCTGATAGCAGTTGTTGATACCGCAAATGCCAAGATTGAGCTTTCTTTGCAGCCATCCGCAGATTGTTGTGCTGCTCGGAACTGTAGCCAATTTCAGTAATGTGACGCTCAAGAGCCGCGATTTGTTTAGCACATTCAGAATCAATCCGATCTTGCTGAATTCTGACTTGTAATTGGTCAATTTGCAATTGAAGTTCTGGTTTTCGGGCTAATAGTTGCGCTTGTCTCTTAGTTGCATCTTTTATTTGCCCTTGTTTAATTTCTGCCCATCGCCACCGCTCAACTTCACTCCGGGCAAGGGCATGATCTTGTTCATTATAATTAACTTGTTGCAGATATTGCTCTAGCTGTCGGAGTTCGGCTTGTTTATCGGGAGCGTAATCACCAGCTTGGAGCGATCGCTCTAAATGCTGTTTTTCAGCAGCAATTTGTTGTAACTGTTGTTGCACATCAGTTGTCGCTTCTAACTGGGCTGCTAACTGTCCCCGGTGTTCGCGTAAACCATCGTAGCCCGCCAATTGTTGGGATATGTCGCGATATTCCTGCCTGAGTGTCTGAATTTCTTTGTCAGACACAGCCAATTGTTCCCGTACTACCCAAAACTGCCCTTGAGTATCCTCTAACTCACTTTGGGTTTTTTCCACTACCCGACTCCAGTGATGTTCGTCTAAAGGACGCTCGCATAATGGACAAAGTGCTTCAGGATTTTGCAGCATTTGCAATTTTTGCTCTAATTCTCCCAGCAGTTTTTCATAATCTCGTTGATGAGCTTGCAAACGTTCAATAAAATGCCGCCTTTCTTGCCCTTTTTCTTGGACTCGTTGCAGATAAACTCGCTTTTTCTCCAGTTCCTCAATCTGAATTGCCACATCCATTACCGCTTGTTGCAGTTGCGGTTGGCGACTGTGTTGGCGTTGTAATTGGTTCTCAGTGCTTTGGAGTTGTTCGAGTCGCGCTACTAAACCAGCATGAGTGCGATCGAGTTGGCTTTGTAAAGTTGCTCGTTGTTGCAACAAGGGAGTCACTTGCATTTGCAATTCATCTAAGCGAGTAACATGGTGACGAGCTGCGGCTAGTTGTGACAAAGCGGCTTCGACTTCACCTGATTTAGTTAAAGTTTGTTGAATATCTCGCTCTTGTTGCTGCAAAGCTTCTAGCTGCGCTTGGGCTTGTTGCAGTTGCCGTTCGATTTCGTGAATTTCTTTGGTAAGCTGTTGTTGCTTTTGTTGGCGATTTTGTTGAGCGCGAGTGTACTCTTCAAATTTGACAGCAAAAGCTTCTTCTTGAGATTGGAGACTTTGATATTGGGCGTATCCAGCTTTAATCTCAGCTTCTTGGTGTAATATTTTTTCTAAATCTGATAGCTGAGAGCCAATAGCTGATTGTTCTTGTTGGAGGCGATCGCAATCTTGGGTAAGATTTTGGTATTGCTGCTTTATAAAATTGAGTTGTTGTTCCCAATTTTGGCGCTGGTGCTGGACAACTTGCAAACTTTGTAATTGAATATTATCAAAAGCTTGCACCTGTTGCAGTTGGTTGAGTTCGGCTTCTAACTCCACCCTTTGCGCTTGGGTAATCTGGCGTTGTTGCAGCTGAATTTTTATCGACTCCAAAGAACGCTCTAACTCTACTGCCTGGGCTTTAAACTGACGAGAAGATTCCTTTGCCCGTTCTTCCAAATCATCGTACTGATTGAGTTTCAATAACTCCGCTAAAATTTCTTTGCGTTCCGTGGGACGCTTGAGCATGAATTCATCTGCGCGACCTTGACGTAAGTAGGCAGAATTAATAAATGTATCATAATCAAGCTTGATGTGTTCTAAAATCAAATCTTGGGTTGCTCTTACCCCTTTGCAAGTGAGTGAGCGAAACCCAGATGGTATTTCTATTTGAAATTCGAGGACACTAGTACCTCCCCGAATTCGGGTACGAATCACCCGATATTTTTGCTGGTTACTTTTGAAAGTAAAATCAACCCGAACTTCTTTCGCACCAGAATAGATGACATCATCTTCAGCAGTGGCGCGGCTTTCACCCCAAATTGCCCAAGTGATTGCTTCTAAAAGAGAAGATTTACCTGCACCATTGGAACCACAAATACAAGCCGTATGCAAACCACCAAAATCTAAAGTTGCATCACGGTAACTGAGGAAGTTTTTGAGGATAAGTTGTACTGGGATCATTCACCCTATAGCGCCACATCTACTTTTAATCATTAACAGTACAGATGCACTGTTTGTTAGTTTAGCTATCTAGATATCAGGTTTCTAGTCTTGAAGACATCAATTTTACAAAAATTTACAATTATCTGAGTGAATTTTTCTTGTCCCATGAAAAAGTTTTGCTGTCTTCAGAGAAAAATGAAACTTTCCTAGAGGCTTTTCGTTATTTTTTTCTATTGACTGAGAAGAAAACATTCTTATTTGATTTGTGAGAATTGAAAGTTACAGATCCCTGACTTCGTAAAAGTTGTCGGGGATCTTGTCTCTTAGGAATTATTTAGGATTGTGATAGTCGCCAAGACAGAATTTGTCATTGGCTAATTGCGTAGGCGTAGCCCGTCTTAAACATCGCGATCGCTTGACCTTGACCGAGGTATCAACAATCCAATATATGTACCGACAGCAAATTTGGTTAAATCTAGAAATGGAGGGCGACTCTTTTCATCGATAACTGCAATAGTAAGAGAACCAATCACCATAATCAGTGTTACAACAGCCAGCACTTCATCTCTTGAAGGAAATTTCTTGGATAACATTAACTTACTCTCAAATCGTTTAAATCTCTATATCCCTAGCTTTACAGGCGAGTGTTTGTTGTAGGCTTAAATACAGGCTTGAGATATGAGTGAGTTGTGTATGCGATGAGAATGAATTACCAAATTGGCAGTTAGAATCAGCAAAAGTGTAGTGGTTAGCTTATGACGGGGCGATCGCTTTCCTGTTCTCCAGAAGGTATCCAAAAAGCAAAAAAAGCTTTAATTCGTTATTCCTTAACTCAAAAGGCATTAGCTCAAGAGTTAGAAGTAACTCGCCAGCCGATCGGGAAGTTCTTTACAGGTAAACCTGTTGACCGTAATCTCTTTGTCCAGATTTGCGACAGGCTAGACCTAGAGTGGGAAGAAATAGTTGCTGAACCAGCCAGTGAACCAGAGATTAATCAAGATAACAGCATTGATATTGATGCGATCGTGCAAGGAGTACGTGAAAAGATAAAACCCGTCATTCAAGAACGTTGCGGTACAATGCGGGTGCTAGATATGACTCAGCCCATTGGATTGAATGATATTTATACCAGCGTTAATATTTTGGATAAAATCACTGGACAGCGGCGGTTAGGCATTGAGGAATTATTACAACAGTGTAAAAGCCAGGATTTTGATTGCTTTGGACTCAACAGAATTACTGAAAAACGATTGCCAGGACTGGAAGCGGTTGAGAAATATTCCAAGCTGATGATTTTGGGTAAACCAGGTGCAGGCAAAACCACATTTTTGAAATATTTAGCAATTCAGTGTATTGGAGGTGAATTTCAGGCTGAACGTGTACCAATTTTTGTCACCCTCAAAAACTTTGCGGAAGCTGCAAACAAACCTGGATTATTGCAATACATTACTGAAGAGATAATAAATCCTATCTCTTCTATCCGAGATGTACTAATCTATGGCAAGGCATTAGTTTTACTCGATGGGTTGGATGAGGTTAGAGAAGAGGATAGTAACCGTGTATTAAAAGAAATTCGTGAGTTTTCTGACCGTTTCCCAAACAATCAGTTTGTGATGACTTGTCGTATTGCGGCACGGGAGTATACCTTTGAGAAGTTCACAGAGGTAGAAGTTGCTGATTTTGATTATGACCAAATTTCCAACTTTGCCAATAACTGGTTTAAGGATAAAGCTGTAAAACCAGAGACTTTTATCAAACGTCTCGAAGAGAATAGCCGAATCAAAGAACTTTCTGCAAGTCCTCTGCTGCTGACGTTGCTTTGTTTAGCATTTGAAGAGTCAGGAGATTTTCCTGCAAATCGTTCTGAGTTATATAAAGAAGGACTGGATGCGTTATTGAAAAAATGGGATGCCAAGCGGGGAATTCAACGCGATCAGATTTACAAAAAGCTATCAGTCCAACGCAAAGAAGATTTACTCAGCAAAATGGCGTTAACTACTTTTGAGGGGAGTGAATATTTCTTCAAGCAGAAAGTAGCAGAACAATACATTACAGAATACATCCGCAATTTACCAGGTGCTAATACTGACGAAGAAGTATTGCAACTTGACAGTGAGCAAGTTTTGCGTTCAATTGAGCATCATCATGGCTTAGTTGTCGCAAGAGCGACAAGAATTTATTCATTTTCTCACCTCACATTTCATGAGTATTTCACAGCTAGAGAATTTGTGGTTGTGAGACAGTCATCAGAGGAAGCACTGCAAAATCTTGTTAGCCATATTACTGAGAAACGCTGGCAGGAAGTCTTTTTGCTGGCGGTTGGGATGGCTCCAAGTGCAGATCGGTTATTGCTGTTGATGAAAGAGAAAATTGATGCCCTTATAACTACTGATGAAAAGTTGCAGGATTTTTTAATGTGGGTACAGAATAAATCTCTAAATGTTGATACTAATTACAAACTAACAGCAGTTAGAGCTTTTTACTTAGAACTTGGTCTTGGTCTGATGCCTGAGATTAGTCTTGACCTAGCCTGTAGCCTGGATAATACTATTATTTCTGTTCGTTATTCTGCCTCTAACTGTCCTCTCTGTTTTGATCGCGATCTTTTTTTAGCACTACACCTGAATAAAAATTTATTATTTGACAATATTAACTTCTTTGAATATTTCCCAAAACTATATTTAGAACTAGCCATATTACAGAAAGAATTC
This sequence comes from Nostoc sp. DedQUE05, assembly GCF_034530955.1. Lineage (NCBI taxonomy): Bacteria > Bacillati > Cyanobacteriota > Cyanophyceae > Nostocales > Nostocaceae > Nostoc > Nostoc sp. DedQUE05. The sequence continues at coordinate 151,379 of NZ_JAVRCB010000008.1, forward strand.
TTAGAAATAACAAAAGATAAAAGTAGAAATAGTAAAGAAAAATTAAGAAGATGGATGATTAAATATCGCAATTTAGGTCACGATTGGAAATTTAGTAAAAACCAGAAAAAATTGCTGATACAGTACTACGATATTAATCAATTAATGGGAGATTGCCTAAATAGCGATTGTTATATCAGCCGAGAAGTACGACAGCAAATAGAAGATACTTTGCTATTACCGATCGCAGAGATTAAACAGCGCCAACAGCAATCATAAATACTCATATAAGAGATAGTGAATTATTCGTTAAAAAAGCGAAAGTATTTCACAAATATTAGCAAATAAATCTAGAATGGAAGTAAGAGTTCACAGTCAACCCATTCGCCTCTATTCAATGGCTTAGATATGTGGACATGAGTAATAAAACAGCATTTTGGAACAAAATGATACTCATTTACGTCGTGTAAACCTTTCATCTTTAATTTTAGTAACGCACATTAGCAGAATACAAATTCTGACAAGCGATGTCTATGACGGTTTACGTCTGCGCGATCGCAAAAACTTCCCATCATAATAAGTACTTGTATACCCCTACAGACAGGTTTAAAAACAGTCAGAAACAAACTCAGTGAATCCTCGTCATTAAATACATCACATACACAAAGGACAACCCTCTTATGACTCGCATACATCAATGGAAATCTGGAACTGCTGCACTGATGGCAATGGCCGTTACTACAAGCCTTATTAGTCCTCTATTGAGCTTGGCTCCTGCTAATGCTCAATACAGAATCGATCAAAATAGAACTAGTCAATACGGAAACGTTACCATTCCTTCTGGAGTTGCTCTTCCTGTCACCTACGAAAAAGAGACAATTACTATCGCTCCTGGAGAAAGTAAATCTCTAACCTTGAGAATTGCCAATGACATTATCGACAGAAATAGAAATGTCTTAATTCCTGCTGGTACTAAAGTAAATGGACGGCTAGAATCTGTTGACTTAGATAGTTATTCTAGAGATACAAGAAATGATGATAACCAAGGAAAAGGCGTGCGGTTTGTCGCTCAAGAATTAGAATTTTCTAACGGTCAACGTCAGTCGATTAATGCAACTTCTCGGACATACACCACAACTCAAAGAGTATCACAGAAGCCCAACACTACTCAGGTTTTAACTGACGCAGCTATTGGTGGGGGTGCTGGTCTTTTAGGTTCATTAATTACTGGTAATCGCAAAATTGACGATTTAAAACCTGTTATTGGTGCGGCTGCAGGTGCCGGTGCGAGTGTGCTGTTGCGGAAAAAAGAAGGAAATGCCTTTGTCCTTAGACCTGAACAGGATTTAAGGCTTACATTGAATTCTAACTTGAATTTAGTACCACAATCCCGCTACTAGATTTAACTTCATTCAAGTTGTGAATTTAATCCTCCCTGATATGCGATCGCCACTTTAACTAGAGTGTGCGATCGCCTTTATTTTTAACCCTAAAAAATTCTCTTGAACAGCAACTATTCCACCTCTGTATCGTCTTAATCAATATCGATATTTATTGTAATACTTATTTAAAAATTAGCTCTATTGTATTTTGTATCTAAAAGAGTATTCAAAATTATGGAATATCCTGATACTTTTATTAAGTAGTAGCGATCGAGGAGCTTCTTCTTATGGTAATTCAAGGTTTGAATTTAAGCACATATCTTGCAATTCCTGTAGTATTAAGTCTTTTGGTTCCGGGAGACAATATAAAGGTATCTTCAGTTGAAAACGCCAGTCAGGTATCCACTAACAAGGAAGCGAGTCTATCTAGCGGTGAGCTAATCAGCGCGAATTCAACACCGAAAACATACTATGTTAGTGGTAGTGGAAACGACAATAATAGCGGACTTTCTACTTCATCTGCCTTTAAAACAATTCAAAAGGCAGCAGACCTTACGAACCCTGGCGATACAGTATTGATTATGAACGGAGTATACACAAATACAGGTAAAGCTGGGAGTGTAGTAAATATTATACGTTCTGGAACTGCAAATGCATGGATTAGGTATAAAGCATATCCTGGGCATTTCCCAAAAATTCAGCACAATACATGGAATGGGATCACGATTTCAAATAAAGCTTCATATATCGAGATCAATGGGCTAGAGGTTATGGGAAACAATGCCAATATAACCCTTGATTATGCGATGAGTGAGAAGACTAACAAACAAAACCCACTGACGAATGGAAACTGTATCAACGTTGATGGTCGAAGCAATGGTCATGTTCATCACATCCGTATTTTGAACAACAAAGTGCATGACTGTGGAGGAGCAGGTATTTCAGCAATTCAAGCAGACTATGTAACAATAGATAATAATGTGGTATTTAATAATGCCTGGTACAGCGTTTATGGTTGCAGTGGCATTTCAATGTTGAATAATTGGAATTCTGATAACAACCAGGGATACAAGATGTTTGTTACCAACAACAAGACCTACAACAATCGTATGTACATCCCTTGGATTGCAGTTGGAAAGATCACAGACGGTAATGGCATTATTATCGATAGTACAAGAAATCAAGACAACTCAAAATTGGGTGTATATAAAGGACGTACTTTAGTTAAAAACAATCTTGCATTTAATAATGGTGGCTCAGGGATTCATGCATTTTTTAGCGACCATGTTGATATTGTAAATAACACAGCTTTTTTAAATAATCAGAGTCCAGAAATTAATGGGGGGCAAATATTTGCTCATACCTCATCCGATGTCAGAATTCTCAGGAACATTCTCTATGCTTTTCCTGACAAAAATATTAATAACAACACTAAAAACAAAAACGTTGTTTATGATTATAATATCTATCTCAATAGCTCTAAGATAACTGCTAAGGGGCCTCACGATATTGTTGCAGACTCAGAGTTTTTAAGTAAGCATCCCACTCTCGAAAAAATCTCTGACGATTGGAAATCACTAGAGAAACAAAATCCGCCAACGCGGACTGTTATACAGGCTAATTCAGCAGGTTTTGTTTGCGATCCAGTGAATTATCCTTTGCAAGGCAAACAGATCGTAGTAGGATGCTCCTCGCTATCTTCAACTCAAACTGCTTTTTCTGATGTTTCATCTAACTATTGGGCGGCACAATTTATTCAACAATTGTCTGGGCAAGGTGTAATTGCCGGATTTCCTGATGGTAGCTTCCGCCCAGAAGAACCAGTCACACGCGCTCAATTTGCCGCGATGATCGACAAAGCTTTCCCAAAAGCCCAGCAACGGCAGGCAATCAATTTTACTGATGTACCTAGCAACTATTGGGCATCCAGTGCGATTGGGCAAGCTTATACTATTGGTTTCTTATCTGGTTATCCTGGAAATCGCTTTGAGCCTAATCAAGCTATTCCCCGCGAGCAGGTTTTGGTTGCCCTCGCTAACGGTTTGAAATATAGTCCTAGTGGCAATACCGAAAGCACACTGAAATACTTCAACGATGCCTCTAACATCACTAGCTATGCCCGTAGCCCGATCGCCGCAGCAGCCCAAAAGCAAATTGTGGTGAACTATCCAAATGTAAAGTTACTGAATCCAACTGCAACAGCTACTCGCGCCCAGGTAGCAGCTTTTATTTACCAAGCATTGGTTAGTTCTAATCAAGCTTCAGCAATTAACTCGCCCTATGTCGTGTTAAAACTTAGCAATTAACTCGCCCTATACAATGGTTGTCGGGTCTACTACTTGAACACCTGTATCAGTCACAATTAGAATCTGTTGATTTAGATAGTTATTTAATAGGCGATCGCTACTTTAACTAGAGTGTGCGATCGCCTTTACTTTTAACCATAAAATTTTCTACTCAACAGCAACTATTCTTTCTCTAGATCGTCTCACTCCGGATCTATATTTTTGGAAATCTGCTAATAGAGAATAGTGTGATGATATTACTTCTATTAGCTAGTTCGTTTGGCATAGATGTTTTAATGAATTTAATGATGACTGCATGACTAAAGTAATGGTTTTGACAAAAAGCAGAAAAATTAGGAACCTTGTACTTTAGTAAATGTCTAACTAATTAACAGTAAAAAAAATAATAAAACTGGAGCAAAAAAATAATGTTTAACTTAAATCGTTGGCAATCTAGAACAGCTGCACTCATGGCTTTGAGCGTCACAGTCGGTACTGTAGCGCCTTTCATTACAGCTTCACCATCTTTAGCTCAAACGACTTTTTCTGATGTTTCATCTAACTATTGGGCAGCACAATTTATTCAACAATTATCTCAGCGAGGTGTAATTGCCGGATTTCCTGATGGTAGTTTCCGCCCTGAAGAACCGGTGACACGCGCTCAATTTGCCGCGATGGTTAACAAAGCTTTCCAAAAAGCACAGCAACGGCCAGCAATCAATTTTGCTGATGTACCTAGCAACTATTGGGCATCCAGCGCAATTGAACAAGCTTATACCATTGGTTTCTTATCTGGTTATCCCGGTAATCGCTTTGAACCTAATCAAGCTATTCCCCGCGAACAGGTTTTAGTTTCCCTTGCTAACGGTTTGGAATATACTCCTAGCGGTAATACCGAAAGCACTTTGCAATACTTCAACGATGCCTCTAACATCGCTAGCTATGCCCGTAGCCCGATCGCCGCAGCAACTGAAAGGAAAATTGTGGTGAACTATCCGAATGTGAACTTCCTGAATCCAACTGCAACCGCTACTCGCGCCCAGGTAGCAGCTTTTATCTACCAAGCATTGGTTAGTTCTAATCAAGCCTCAGCAATTAACTCACCTTATGTTGTGGCTGTCGGATCTACTACCCCAACACCTACATCAGTGACAATTGCCCAAGGGACTACTATTCCTGTGAAGTATGACAAGGCAGAAAAAATTCTCGTTACAAAGGATGAAACATCGCCCTTGACATTGACAGTATCCCAAAACGTGGTGACGCAAGACGGAGCTGTAGTGATTCCTGCTGGTAGTCAAGTTGTTGGTCAACTCAAACCTGCTACAGGCGGTTCTCAATTCGTTGCTGAGAAACTAGTTTTGACCAATGGTCAAGAGTATCAACTTAACGCTAGTTCTGAAGTGATTACCAAAACTGAAACCGTCAAGAAGGGTACTAGTGTTGGTTCAATTATCAAGAATACTGTATTGGGCGCAGGTGCGGCAACTGCGGTATCTGCCGTCACAGGCGATCGCGCCATTGCCACAGAAGAAGTCTTGGGTGGTGCTGGTATCGGTGCGTTGGTTGGTCTGTTCTTCGGGAAGAATAGTGTTGACTTAATCGCCATTGACCCAAATACCGATTTACAAATGACCATCAATCAAAACTTATTGGTTTCATTAAGATAGTCATTAGTACATCTAAAGCCGAATTTTAAGAATAGCGTAAATACTAATATATTTAGTATTTACGCTAGTTTTTTATCAAACTAAAATCTTTTAGAAAATTGCTGAAACTAAATTTAAGTTAAGCAAATTTTTTACGCCGTTTTTTATTAGCGTAAGCTTGTACCATTAATTACGAATTACGAATTACGAATTACGAATTAGTAATTATTCGGTCAAGCCGTTCGTAACCGTTCAATGTCTCGCATCGGTGGCGCACCGAATAGGCGGGAATATTCCCGGCTGAACTGTGAGGGACTTTCGTACCCGACCTGATAAGCAGCAGAGGTTGCATCACAATCTTCCGTCAGCATCAGGCGACGGGCTTCTAACAGTCTTAACTGCTTTTGATATTGAAGTGGACTCATTGAGGTCACTTGCTTGAAGTGCTGATGAAACGACGAAGTAGACATTCTTACCTGCTTTGCTAAATCCTCGACTCGCATCGGCTGAGTAAACTTAGACTTAATCCGTTTGATCGCTTCAGCAATTCGCTGCATACTGCTACCAGATGTAGCAATTTGACGCACGGCTTCACTTTGTTCCCCGATCAGCAGACGGTAGTAGAGTTCCCGAATCATCATCGGTGCCAGCATAGGAATATCCTGTGGCGTATCTAAGAGCTTAGTGAGGCGAAGGGCACAGTCAAGCAACGTGGGATCGGCGTTGCTCACAAATAAGCCTCGGACGGAGTTCTCTTTCTTCGCTGAACTAAAATTCATTTGAGCAGCCATTTCACAAAGTTGCATTGGATCTAGGGTCAGCTTTAATCCTAAATACGGCCGATCGCTTGTCGCCTCAACGATACACCCACCGATGGGGAGATCGACTGAGACAACAAGACATTGCCCGATCTCATAGGGATACGTTTCCTCTCCCAGCACTATGTTTTTCTTGCCTTGAACGAGAATGGCCAGACGCGGTTCATAATCCTGGTAGATGATGGCAGATGACGCATTCGATCGCGAAAAGCTCAATGGTGCGATCGCAGTTGGATAGACAAGGTTGTTATTGGGTTCGGTGTGCCGCTCCACTAATGCCGCCAGCGCTTCGCATCGATCTGCAACTACCTCAGAATTGGGGATAACGAAAGTCATGGTAAAGCCTCGACTCATTCAATGCCCTACACGATTATAGAATGTCTTCAAGCAATCCATGCTGGAGAATTAGGCAAGGATCGAAGAGTTTTAGGCATTGGAAACTCTGAATCGAATTCGTAGGATGAAAGCATCTCAAGCAAGACCTTAAAGAATCCGAACAACGATGCCGCATTTCTTTCCTAAAATTAAAAACTTCTTGGAGGAAATGGCAATCTGTCCAAACAAACTTTGAAAAGTTTTACGCCTTTGAACTCCTCAATAACAACTGAAGTAATAAGCAGGAGAACCTATTTATGCAAAATACTCCCCAACAAATGCAAGCAATGGCTGTGGACGAGTTCGGTCATGCTGACAAGCTGACTTTGCACACCTTACCCGTGCCTATGGTAGATGCAGGCGAAGTTTTGATTCGCATCGAGACTGCCGGAGTTGGCATCTGGGACGCAATGGAGCGTGAAGGCGATCTGGTGTATAACGAAGTCCACTTTCCGCGCGTGCTGGGTGGCGAATGTGCAGGCACGATTGTTGCCATTGGCGACGGCGTTGAGCGTTTTGCTATTGGCGATCGCGTTTACGCCCAGAGCTTCATGAATGACAAGGGCGGTAGCTATGCCCAATATGTCGTCGTATCTGAAAAAACGGTCGCGTCGATACCCGATGGTCTCGATATGCTGATGGCAGGCGGGCTACCCATTGCTGGTATCACAGCGCTAAACAATTTGCAGGCGCTGGGGATAGGCAGCGAAACCATATTAATGCTATGGGGCGCGAGTGGTGGCGTGGGTCACGTGGCGCTGCAACTGGCTAAACGTATGGGGGCACACGTTTTTGCGATCGTATCGGGTGCAGACGGCGTAGAGCTGTCCAAGCAATTGGGTGCCGATGAAGCAGTGGACGGACACAGCGACGACATTGCCCAACGCGCCCGCGCTTTTGCCCCCGATGGTTTCGATGCGGCGCTGGTGCTGGTGGGCGGCGACAAGGTTCAATCCACGCTGAGTTTGGTGCGCCAGGGTGGGATCGTCTCCTTTCCTAACGGCGTGATGCCCGAACCCAAAGCGCCCGACGGTGTGGAACTCAAGAAGGCAAATGGCTTCGCCGACCCGATGTTGTTAGACGAACTTAACCAATTGATCGGTATCGGTGAGTTTCAAGTTCACATCGCGCAGACATTTGCGCTGTCAGAGGCGGCACAAGCGCAGGATGCGATGAAACAGCACTATCTGGGCAAAATCGTGTTGCGCGTGAGCGGCGAATAAGCGCTGATTGAATTTTCAGCTTTGACAACAACTTTACTCTCAACAAATTTTGACATCTTTGCAGGAAAAATACTTATGAATCTCACGGACAACACCATCCTCATCACTGGCGGTACAAGCGGCATCGGTCGTGGGCTTGCCGAGGCTTTCTATCAACGCGGTAATCAAGTGATCGTCGCAGGTCGTCGTCAACATCTCCTCGACGAAATCACCGCGGCTCACTCCGGTATGCACGGGATTCAACTTGACGTTCAAGATCCGGCGGACATCGAAGCCTTTGCGTCCCGCATTCGAGAGCAGTTCCCTAAACTCAATGTTCTAATCAACAATGCCGGAATTGCTAAGACGGAAGACCTCACCTCAGATCCGATCGATTTCTTTGCGATCCAGTCTATGATTCAGACTAATATTGTCGGTGTACTTCACCTCACGGCGGCACTCCTCCCGACTCTCAAACAGCAACCGCATTCAACGATTATCACCACCACCTCTGGCTTGGCTTTCGTTCCCATCAGTCCATATCCGACTTATTGCGCGAGCAAGGCTTTTCTGCACTCTTGGTTGCAGTCGCTCCGCGTTCAGCTTCAAGAAACCTCCGTGGAGGTTCTTGAACTTGCCCCACCCTATGTACAGACGGAACTTGGTGGGGCTAGTCAGGCGACCGATCCTGCCGCAATGCCACTGGCTGACTTTATTGCTGAAGTGATGCAGATTCTCAGCACTCCCAACCCGCCCCACGGCGAAATCCTTGTTAATCGTGTCAAAGCACTACGATTTGCCGAAAGGAACGGTGAGTATGAGCAAATATTCGCAAGCCGCAACGAACAATGACAAGCGATAGAAATCTATCGATCGCCAAGAGAGGGCTGCGATCGCACGCAGCGACATCAATGAGAAATGGACTCTACAAAATTGCTGTCGTTAAATCACTAAAAAATTCTTGGAGAAAGTAGCAATATGTCTGAGCAAACGAACCTTGGTGGGAATTTTACGCTGCCGAACACTTCAATAACAGTGAAGCGCATAGGTTATGGTGCCATGCAACTCGCGGGCCCGAATGTAATGGGTGCGCCGCGAGATGTGGATGCAGCCGTTGCTGTTTTGCGCGAAGCGATCGCACTTGGCATTAATCATATCGATACCAGCGACTTCTATGGGCCTCACATCACGAATCAAATTATCCGACAAGCACTGCATCCCTACCCGGAAGATTTAGCGATCGTCACTAAGGTGGGAGCGCGTCGTCCTGAAGATGGATCGTGGGTTCCCGCGATGTCGCCGCAGGAACTAACCGAAGCGATTCACGACAATCTGCGTAATCTCGGACTCGATGCGATCGATGTTGTCAATCTCCGCTTGATGGGTGACGTTCATGGGCCATCGGAGGGTTCTCTTGCAGAGCCGCTAACGACCTTAGCCGAACTTAAGGAGCAGGGATTAATTCGTCACCTCGGTTTGAGCAATGTCACACCTACGCAGTTGGCAGAGGCGCAAACGATCGCAGAAATCGTCTGCGTGCAGAATCACTACAACGTAGCGCACCGAGAAGATGACGCTTTCATTGACGACCTCGCGAAGCAGGGAATTGCTTATGTGCCGTTCTTCCCGCTAGGTGGATTCAATCCGTTGCAATCCTCAGCCCTCGATGCTGTCGCAGCATCACTTGGAGCCACACCGATGCAGGTCGCCTTGGCATGGCTGCTTCAGAGATCGCCGAACATCCTGTTAATTCCCGGAACGTCATCCATTAGTCATCTGCACGAAAACACCAAAGCGGCAAATCTGCAACTTTCACCGCAAACGATCGCACATCTCGACGCGATCGCTACAACTGCGGTTCAGTGAAAACATTATTGTCCAAGGCTCAAAACTAATTCTCAACTTCCGGCAACCAAATAATAAATGTAGTTCCTGGCGCATTGGGTGAAGTGAATTTAGAGTTGATTGCAGGGCTGAAAACCTCAATTTCACCCTGCATTTGCTCTATTAATTGTTTAGCGATCGCTAACCCCAAACCTGTGCCAGGGATTTCTGTTTGCGCTTGTACTCCGCGATAATGCCGTTCTCCAAGATGTTCTAAATCCTGGGGTGGAATGCCGGGCCCGTTATCACTAATAACTATTCCCTGAAAATTAGCTTTTTCTTGCCCCGCCTGAATCAAAATTTTGCCACCAGTGGGAGTGTATTTCAAAGCATTATCAATAATATTAGTTAACACCTCTCGTAATGCTTTGACATTGGCACGTACTAGGGATGAATTCTCTTGAATTTCAGTTATTAGTTTTAGCTTTCGCTCTTGGGCGATCGCTTTGGCTGATATTAATAATGGTTCTAATATATCTGCTAGGGAGCAGTCAACTGCTTTATCTCCCGTTCCTGGTAATAATAACGGAGGTTTAGCATCTTTTTGGATAGTTGCTTCTACAAATACTTCTTCAGGGAGATGTAGTGGTGCTAAATCTGCCTCTGTCAAATCAATTACTTGATCGAATTGTTGCAGCAATTCTTGGAGGCGATCGCTTTCTCTGACAATACTATTTGCCACATCCCGGTTAACATCTGCTGGTCGTAGTCGTTTCAATAGGAGTTTGCCAAAAGTCCGTAACGCCGTTAATGGGTTACGAAACTGATGCAATAGATTATCCAGCAAATCTCGCTGTTTTTCTTGGAGAATTTGTTGCTCGCGCAACTGTTGCTCAAACCATGCTCGCCGCTGATCTAAAATACAAGCGATCGCTAATGTTTGGGCTATCCGTTGAATCTGACTTTGTTCGTGTTCATTCCATACCCGGTCTTTCCTACCTGTCACTAATAACCCCATCATCACACCCTCATAAATCAAAGGTAAAACAATTTGGTTGCCACTAAGTAGGTATTCCTCTTTGAGATCGGGTTGAGACGTATCTGGTATCTCAGACTCCCGTGACGAAGTTGGAGATTCTGAACCTGCTGTCAATAACCTTCCCTGTTGATTGGGTAATATAAACGCCTTTCCAAGTTGAAGTTGCTTGTATGCCGTCGCTTCAATAGTTTCCTCTCCTGGCAGCAATAATGCTGTTTCCGGGTAAATCACCACAGGAATCAGTTTGGCATCGCCAGAAGGAGTATCTACCAATTCTTGTGTTAAGTACACAATACTTAAAGTTGCTCCTAGCCCTTGGGTTAGTAGCGCTATTTGCTCTCGACACAAAGCAAGAAAATCAGAACTGGCAGACATTAACATTTTTTAGCTTTTGCTCAAGATTATAGATTTTGAGGCATGATGTAAGAGAGGATACTTAATTTTTACCTCACTCATTTCATCAAGCTTAACTAAAATCTTCAAAAGAGATGGTTTGTACTAAGGAATTATATTCTTAGGTGATTTTATTTTCTTGATGTTTCAAAGATATTAACTTTCTTATATTAAAAGGTTAAAAACTATTGATATTCTGAACTAGAACCTATATAATGACGACGGATTTTGTAGCTATCACTACAATCTATAGCTTGAAAGAGGAGGACAGTATATTGGCAAGGAGACGCAAAAGGAAGAGTCGTCGTCGTCAGGAAGGACGGCGTATTTTGGAACACGTGCCTCAATATAGCATCGAAAGTGGCGAAGAAAAGCCAGTAACAGCAGCGAGAAGATTCATTCAAGCTGAAGGGATTTTGCCACCAGCGTTGCTACTTGTAAAGCGAAATGAACACACTACAGATCGTTATTTCTGGGCAGAAAAGGGACTGTTTGGTGCTCAATACGTAGAGGAAAACCATTTCTTGTTTCCTAGTTTGAGGGTGTTGGAACCTTCACCAGGTCAAGAACCTCTTGCTTTAGCTAGTCGTTGAACCATAGATGGTCATCTTGGGCATTGAATGTGGCTCCTGACTATTATTAACTGGCAAAATTGCTAAGTTTATGCAAAATTTAATTTTTTTTTAGTTTGTAGCTGATTTGCCAGGAAATCTAGTCCAGGTAGTTGGAAAGTGAAGCTGTTTCAAACCATGCTAGATTGCATGGATTGATACTAATTTGATGATGCAAAAGGGAGTGGGTATAGAGCCAAGCGCGTCTAAAAAGAAGAGTGAAGTTGCGCTCTTATGCCGTAGATGGTTAAAGCTTGCTCTGTCAATGAATTTAAGTTAATGAATTTAAATTTTTTCCCCACGACTTTGGTCGTGGGGAAAACTGACAAAGCAGCAGTCTTGATTTTCTCCTGACTACTTTCCATTGCCTGCATAGTAGGTTAGGTCAGAAGTCTGCATATCATAGTTAAGAGATGGTCGCAACAATCAACAATTATTTCCCAGGCTTGAGCTGTAGAGTCCTCTGCAACTCGCTGAGTTCATCTCGATGGGCAACTACAGCAATCTTACTTGAGGAGGTTTGTTCGCTCTGAGTTGTTTCTACTTTGAGCGATACCTTCTCAAGTCTTCCAGATTTTTTCCAATAAAATAAACCACTTAAAGGCGACAGCAGTACCATCGCCAGAACAAGGGTACTCAGGCTAGGAAAAAGCAGGGATGTCACCAGAGATAGACAAACAATGCCAGTCGCTGCTAGGAAAGTTAGAAATATGGCTAAGAACCAGCTGGGACGAACATTACCTTCAAAAATTACCTGATTTTGTTCTCGGTTTACCGTTGCCACTCGGTAAGACCGCGATCGAAAATACTCTTTTAATTGAGACATTAAAACAGCTTCATCTTGCTCAGATACTAGGTGGGCTATTTCTGTGCGGTCTTTAGTCGAGGCACGAATAAAGAAAAACAGCCCAACCGATAACAACAAGGTTAGCAGGAAGGTAGATGGCAGAATAGCAGTATCCATAACTAATTGTTAGTGTTTGACTGGAGGAGACTTATTCATTATCAATGATTCGTTACTTTTTCCTCCCGTTGATGTAGTCAAGCCATTGAAAAGCTAAATCCTGAGCTTGAACTTGCCATTCAGGAGAAACTTGGTACATCCGCCTGGGGCGCCCCCGTCCTTCGAGTTTCTTCCAATATCCAGTGATTGCCTTTTGGTCTTCTAGAAATTTGATTGCACTATAAAGTACGGTATCTGAAAGCCGATAGACGGGATACTCAGTTTCTAATTGCTCAATCAACTCGGTTCCGTAGGATTCACCTTGTAATAAAACAGACAGTATGTAACAAACTGCTAGTTCTTGACAAAGGTAAGTTGGCGGAGGATTCTCAAAAAATTGATATATATCCTCAAGTTTCATGGTTAGTGAATGGCTAAAAAAAATGCCTTAGGGTAAAGTCTACAATCCTTGTAGCTAGTATACAGTGCTACTACTACGCGAGTAATACATATAAAGCTACTTAGACTAGATATTTATTGCGTAAACATTAAACAATTACCCACGCCTGTGAAGTTGTGGGGCGAGTTTGCGAGTTTTAGGGGCACAAAACAATGTACCCCCACTCAAGCTCGATACGGTGTGGTGAGGAGCGAACAGACAGTGAGAGACTCAGTATCTTGGTGTTAACTGATGCCGAGCTGCTTAAGCAATAAAATGCCATCGAAGAAATTTTACAGGTAAAATGCTATTTTGTCTGTAAAGCTTAATAAACACTTTGTTTTACAGTGATTTTCCCAATGCAAATTCTAAAATCTTAAGCTAAGGGATATATCTGAGATCGAACTGCTACGTCGGTAGACATACTTAAACAGTAATCATTTCTGATTTCCTCGATCGCAGAATTTCTTGTCTTATTTGACAAGTGTGATAGTAAATTTATCAAAGAAGGCGCTAAACTCCCTTCGTCCTCTCCTCTTCGCCTTCCTTTATCAAGCACCCAGCATATTAGCGATCGCTATGTCACAAACTCCCGATGCCCCATCATCTTCCTCAACTCTTAGGGCAATTGCCCAAACTTTTCGCCTTACAGGTTGGATTAGCTTCTGGATTCAGCTAGTACTAGGCGTTGTTTCTAGCATAATTGTGCTGCTGTTCGCCATCTTTAATCAAAGAACTGGCAGTCCTAGTAATAATCCTGGGACTGGCTTTGGCGTATTTTTAGCAATTTGTGGACTGGTTGTTTTAGGTGGGGGGATTTATTTAGCTTACCGTTACACGAGAATTGGCAAGCAATTGGAATCCTCCAATCCCAGCAACCGCCCTCGGAAAAGCGAGACTGTGCAAGTATTACGCTTAGGTGTGTGGGTGAATTTAGGAGGAACGCTAGTGACTCTTTTGGGAGCGCAAGCGATCGTTGGAACACTGGTAGCACGATCCATATCTCCGCAAGCGATAACTACCCAATTTTTTGACCCTACCCGGATTATTAGCGGTCTAGATATGCTTGTAGTACAGGCAAACACCAACACTGTCTCAGCCCACTTTGCAGGGCTGGTGGCGTCACTTTGGTTACTCAATCGCATTAACCGACCGTAGAAAAGGGAGTCAGAAGAAAAGGTAATAGTCAAAAATCAGCAATTCTTTTGACTTCTTTTCTCCTCTTTTTCAAAAGTTGTATGGCAATAATTCAAATATGTTGATTGTACTTTTCCGAAATTATTAAATTACTGTGTGAAGAATAATACCAGTTTCTTACGTTAGCACCCATCTAAAGAGTGATATTAGAACCGTTATCAAGGTGAATTAATTTTTATTGAAGGTCTGACACTATGGAAAAACTAGAAATATGGAAGTTTAGTATACAAGTACTTTTTAGCACATTGATGATTGGATTATGTAGTTCCCTAATCTTTCTGGAACGCGATAATAGCTAAAACCAGGCAGTTTACTGGAGTGGTTTATCAGGCGTACTTGCCTACTGGCTAGCCTCACCTGCAAACACTCAGGAATCTAGAAAATCAGAATAATACTAAATTTAAATGCTTGCTTTTCTGCTCACACAAAGCCAAAATCAGTATATGCTGATGTGTTGGCAGGTAGATAATAGGCTAAAAACTGAGAAAAATCTGTGCTGGATATCAAGCAAATACGGGAAAATCCCCAATTAGTTCAAGAACGATTGAATAGTCGTAGTGGTAAATACGACATCGAACCGATATTACTGTTAGATCGGCAACAACGGGAACTTGAGGGGACGCGCAGTCAACTCCAAGCTCGGAGCAACGAAATTGGTAAAATTGTCGGCCAGAAGATAAAATCTGGGATCAATCCTCAAGACCCAGAAATTCAAGCTTTGCGGGATGAAGGTAACTCTGTCAAAGCGACGTTGAGTCAACTCGAACCCCAAGAAAAAGACCTCAAAGCTGAAATTGCTCAACTTGTGTTAGCACTTCCCAACTTGCCAAGCGACTCTACACCCCTTGGAAAGAATGAGGAAGATAACGTAGAAGTACGCCGTTGGGGTGATGAGTACATTCCTCAAAATCCGAATCTTCTCCCTCACTGGGAAATTGGCGAAAAGCTGGGTATTCTCAATGTTGAACGAGCTGTAAAAGTTGCCCAAAGTCGCTTTGTGACATTAATAGGCGCTGGTGCAGGATTGGAGAGGGCATTAATTCAATTTATGCTGTCTCTCCATACTCAAGCTGGGTATGTGGAAGTCAGTCCGCCACTGTTAGTTAATACTGAGTCTTTGACGGCGACCGGTCAGTTACCCAAGTTTGCGGAAGAAAGCTTTAAATGCGCTGATGATGACTTATGGCTGATTCCGACAGCTGAAGTTCCAGTTACAAATCTTTATCGGGGTGAAATTCTCGCTGCTGAAGATTTGCCTATTTACCACTGTGCTTTTACTCCCTGTTTTCGCCGCGAAGCTGGTAGTTATGGGCGCGATATGCGGGGATTAATTCGCCTGCATCAATTTAACAAAGTAGAAATGGTGAAGTTTGTCGAACCCAGTACGTCTTTTGATGAACTGGAAAAATTGGTAGGGAATGCAGAAGCAATTTTACAGGCGTTGCGATTGCCTTACCGAGTAGTAAATTTAAGTACTGGGGATTTAGGATTTGCCTCTACTAAAACTTATGATTTAGAGGTTTGGTTGCCCTCTTCTGGCAAATACCGCGAAATTTCTAGCTGTTCCAATACTATAGATTTCCAGGCACGACGGGCTGATATTCGCTTCAAAGAGGCGGGTAAGAAAGGAACTCAGTTCGTACATACCCTCAATGGTTCGGGTTTGGCGGTAGGAAGGACGATGGCAGCAATTTTGGAGAATTATCAACAATCTGATGGGACGGTGAAGATACCAGAAGCGCTGCAAGCTTTCTTAGGGCGTGAAGTTTTGTAATTTGTCATTGGTCATTGGTCATTTGTCATTTGTCTTTTACCAATGAGCTATGCCCCATGCCCAATGCCCAATGCCCAATTAGAATGGAGATAACTATAGCTTAATATCTTCACAATTTACTCTATGTCAGTTTTAGCAGCGATCGCAGTCTTGGCTGTTTTGATCTTGGTACACGAGTTGGGGCATTTTGTTGCAGCACGTTCTCAAGGCATTCTCGTTAACCGTTTTTCTTTGGGTTTTGGCCCGGTTCTTTTGAAGTACCAAGGTTCACAAACCGAATATGCTGTCCGCGCCTTTCCTTTGGGCGGTTTTGTGGGCTTTCCCGATGATGACCCCGATAGCGATGTTCCACCCAATGACCCAAATCTGCTGCGTAACCGTCCAGTTTTAGACCGGGCGATTGTCATCAGTGCTGGAGTAATCGCCAATTTAATATTTGCCTACTTGGTGTTGGCTCTGCAATTGGGTATTGTCGGCATTCCCAAGGAATTAACCTATCAAGCTGGTGTAGTTGTCCAGCCTGTTAATCAAGAATCTGTTGCCTACCAAGCAGGAATTCGGGAAGGAGATATTATTCTGGCTGTTAACGGTCAGGAACTCCTAGCTTCTGATAAATCAACTCCTTTGCTGACTAAAGAAATTCAAACTCATCCCAATCAGCAAATCGAACTGAAAATTCAACGTGAAAACCAACAACAAACCCTGAAATTAACTCCGAAATTGGGAGCCGATGGCAAAGGCGTAGTTGGTGTGGCACTTAGTCCAAATGCTACAGCAATTTATCGCCGTCCTAATAGTCCTTTTGAAATTTTTGGTCTTGCTGCTAATAGATTTCAACAATTATTTGTTGGTACACTAAGCGGTTTTGGTCAGTTAATTACCAATTTTCAACAAACTGCTGGACAAGTTTCTGGGCCAGTTAATATTGTCAAAATTGGTGCGAAATTAGCTGAGGACAATACTGTAAATCTGTTGTCTTTTGCGGCAATTATCAGCATTAACTTGGCTATTATCAATATTTTGCCTTTACCAGCTCTGGATGGCGGACAACTCGCTTTCCTGCTAATTGAAGGTTTACGCGGTAAGCCTGTACCCGCCCGCATTCAAGAAAGTGTAATGCAAACCGGTTTGGTGTTACTCTTAGGCTTAGGAATTTTTCTGATCGTCAAAGAAACTACCCAATTAACTAGCCAATTGGAATGGGTACAAAAATTGTTCCAGTAAGCATTACCTGCAAATCGTTATCTAAAAAGCAACGGGCGATAGAAATTTTAGCTCGGCTGAAGCGTCTTTATCCAGATGCTACTTGCTCTTTGAACTACTCAACGCCAGTACAATTGTTGGTGGCAACGATTCTCTCTGCTCAGTGTACTGATGAGCGGGTGAATAAAGTAACACCAGCTTTATTTGCTCGGTTTCCTGATGCAGAAAGTTTAGCGATCGCTGATTTGGTAGAATTAGAAAGTTTGGTGCGTTCAACAGGGTTTTATCGCAATAAAGCCAAGAACATTCAAGCCGCCTGTCGGATGATTGTCACTGAGTTTAACTCTGTTGTCCCCAACCAAATGGAGCAATTATTAAAGCTTCCAGGTGTGGCGCGCAAGACAGCAAATGTAGTCCTAGCTCATGGTTATGGCATTAATGCTGGCGTGACAGTAGATACTCACGTTAAGCGCCTGTGCGAACGCTTGGGTTTAACTGAACATACAGACCCCATTCGGATTGAGCAAGATTTAATGGGTTTATTGCCTCAGCCTGATTGGGAAAATTGGTCAATTCGGCTGGTTTATCACGGTCGTGCTATTTGTAAAGCCCGCTCTCCCGTCTGCGTTGCTTGCGAGCTTGCCGATTTATGTCCGGCTGCAAATAAGCCAGTGGTTGTAGGATAAGCGACACAAGTAACCCCAGAATTGATGGAGAGACTGTAGAATGGAAAACGGTGTCTTCAAATAAGTTAGAGAATATATGGCAAAAAAGAGCATGATTGAGCGCGAGAAAAAGCGCACCAAGTTGATCGAAAAGTATGCTGACAAGCGGGAAACTCTTTTAGAAGAGTTCAGAAGTGCAGCATCTCCTTTGGATAAACTAGAAATCCACCGGAAGATTCAACAGCTACCCCGGAACAGTGCGCCCACCCGCCACCGCAACCGTTGCTGGTTGACTGGTCGTTCTAGAGGAGTTTACCGCGATTTTGGGTTGTCTCGGAACGTACTACGAGAATGGGCGCATGAAGGTCTTTTACCTGGAGTTGTTAAGTCTAGTTGGTAAAAAGTTATGAGTGATGAGTTATGAGTGATGAGTTATTAATTGAGACAAACCTAACTCCTAACTTCTAACTCCTAACTCCTAACTCTTATTGCCCACAACACTTATCAATTCCCAGACTTTCTAAGAGTAGATCGCTGACGGCGTTGGCGATCGCAAACTCTCCATAGAAGCTATTGGAAAAATCATAGGACTGCATCTCTGTGACAATGGCAATTACCAGAGAACCAAGGTCATTTTCTCCTTCCATCCGTTGACGCACAAAAATCTGTGCGGCTCGTTGGGCAATATTTTGGTTTACTGCTTCGGGGATAAATTCTGTATCTAGCCACCGTTGTAAGCGTTCTCGTAACCATTCACCTTCGAGTAGGGGGTTTTCGGGCGGTGGTAGGGTGATGGGTGGAATTGGTTGAGTCATCTTTTTTTAAACGCAGAGGGACGCAAGGGGAAACGCAGAGGAACGCTGAGGTTGATTTTTTAGCATCAAATTGCGTTTCTAGGAGTGTTTTTTTATATTTATTTATGCAATATGATATCGCGGCTATTGTTGAGGGCTATGCACAAGGCTATTTTCTCATGGCTGATGAGCGCGATCGCCTGAGTTGGTACGGAAGTCGCGATCGGACTTTTATTCCTTTGGATGAACGGTTTCGTTACCCCAAGTCTTTGCAGCGTGTTCTGAATCAAGAGCGGTTTACTGTGGCGATTAATCGGGACTTCCAAGCTGTGGTGGCTGGCTGTGCTGATAGAGAGACAACCTGGATTTCACCGGAATTAGAAAAGATTTACTGGCTACTTTACCAGAGTGGTTATGCTTATAGTTTTGAAACTTGGCAAGGTGACGAATTAGCTGGAGGAATTTTAGGGATTGTGATTGGTGGGGCTTTTATTGGCGAGTCGATGTTTTACCGCATTCCCGAAGGCTCAAAGGTGGCGATGGTTAAGTTGGTGGAAAGATTGCGTCAGAGGAAATTTGTATTTTTTGATGCCCAAATGATGAATCCCCATTTGGAGAGGTTTGGCGCTTATCGGGTTGGAGATGAAGAATATCAATCTTTACTTCAGCAAGCGTTGCAACGTACTTGTAATTTAGTATAAATAATGACAAAACTCTTAATATTAAATAAGTAGTTCGATTGATGGTTTCCATTGTTATCAAACATGGATGGTTTCATCAGATTCTTGGGGAATGTGCCCAGCATGGTGGGTTTGTTTTTATTGCGCTATTAGGTGACTTGGGTAGCGAACTAGAAATTATCTCATATCAGAGGGTTGGAGAAGATCCAATGTTTCCTCTTTCAGACTACATTGAGGGACAACCTCCAAGTATTTTACAGAGATGCCAGGATCTATTTGGAGAATCAGCTAATGCAGTGTGGGTACGGGCTAGAATTCCAGCCATATTTGGTTCTAATATTTTGATCAGCTTGTCTATTCCAGACTACAAGTATGCACTCATAGAGCAAATGTTCATGGCTTGTGAGCTAGGGTCAAATGGAGACTGGATAGCATACCCATTTATCTGTGAAGATTACAATCTTCGTGCTGGACTACGTTTTAATCCAGATGGTTCATCAACTGAGATTTATGAACGTATTGCCAAGGCATTTTGGAAACTGTTGCTTCTTGAACCTAAAAGTGTTTGTGCATTCCGCGATGGCTACCTACACTATAACGACGAGATGGGTGACGAGGAATGGCATAATGTAGTATTCAGGCATGGTAGATTCAGCATTGAAATAATAGACCCTGGGTTATTTTAGAAGAAAAGCTAGATGTGATTGTTACTGATGTAATAATGCTGGAAATGAAGGTATTGTCATAAAAATCTTTCAATCATTACAATAGCGATCGCGCCCATTTTGTTTGGCATCGTACAGTGCTTTATCTGCTGAAGCAATGAGTGTGTCTGGCCTGATGTTCCAAATAGGTATGCGAGAGGTAATTCCTAAACTAACGGTGATAATATTCTTGACATCAGACTGTACATGGGGAATAGCCAGAGCATGAATTGCTTGCTGAATACTTTGCCCTACTTTAATCGCTCCCGCTAAGTCAGTATTGGGCAAGAGTACCAAAAATTCTTCTCCACCGTAACGTGCCACTAAATCCGCAGGACGATGAATTGTTTGTTGCACTGTTTGCGCTATCCTCATTAGACAATCATCGCCAGCAAGATGACCATAGTAATCGTTGTAAAGTTTGAATTTATCAACATCAAACATAATCAGTGACAAGGGTTGTTGTTCTCGTGCAAGGCGTCTCCATTCTGCTTTGAGTCGTGCATCAAAGCAACGACGGTTAGCCACCTGAGTCAAGCCATCTAAATTTGCCAGTTGTTCTAGTTTCTGATTTGCATCTTGGAGAGCCAATTCAATTTGTTTTCGTCCAGTGATGTCGCATATGGTAATAGCAAAACCATCATCTAGTTTGACTGCAACAAAGTGATACCAGCAAGAATTCCCTAATGGATGATAAAAATCTCGCTTGAAAGCTTCCCCTGTTTTGACAAGATTAACGAAGTGATTGAAGAGTTCTGGTTCTAGATGAGCTAAAAGTTTTTTGAGTACTAATTTGCCGATTATCTCTTCACATTTGCTTCCGAAAGCTTTAGCAATAACAGGATTGATAACTAAGCAACGAAAATCTTCAATGTCTCCAGTTACAGGGTTGCGGACAGCTTGCATAGCGGCAATACCATCTAGCGAACTATTCAAAATACTGGCTAGCATTGCCCTAGACTGATACAGTATTTCTTCTGTTTCCCTACGCTTAATATTTTCTTGTTCTAGAAGCCGTTGCTGGCGTTGAATGGTTAACTGATTTTCTAGACGCGCTACAACTTCTTCCATCTGAAAGGGTTTAGTGATGTAGTCTATGCCCCCTGACTCAAAGGCTATCACTTTATCGAAGACATCATCCAAAGCACTAATAAAAATAACAGGAATGGTGCGTAAAACTTCATCGGCTTTTAAAGTTCTACAAACTTGATAGCCATCCATTTCTGGCATCTTAATATCTAAAAGAATGATGTCTGGTCGCTTTGCCTTTACTGTTTTTAGTGCCATCCGTCCACTTGTGACACTGCGAACAATATAGCCGAGTTTGACCAGAGAATCACTTAATAAATGTAAATTTTTGGGATTGTCATCTACTAGGAGAATATTACCTTTATTTTCTTTATCAGAATTAAGATTCATTGCTTCTCAGGGGTTCGGCTAAATCAACTAATTCCTCAAATTCAAATTGACGAGCAAGTTTTGTTAAAGATTGAATTAAAAAAGTTTCTGTTTTAGGAATATCTCTAATTAATTCTATGACACGATTAGTATTTGCTTCTAATGCAGCTTCATAGAATTGATTAATCCATTCTTGAGACATACATATTAGATTTTGGGATGTTAAAGTATTTTTTTCTGTATATTCCAAATTTGAATAATTATTTTCAGCAAATATGTATTTGACACCCAGATGTTTGGCTAGTGTGTCAAAAATTGTATGTTCTGCAAAAGGTTTGCGGAGAAAGTCATCACATCCGGCTGAAAGAACGATCGCTTTTTCTTCTTCTAAAACACTTGCTGTCAGAGCAATTATAGCTGTAGCATTCCCCTTGGTAGTGGACTTGATATATTTTGTAGCTTCGTAACCGTCCATGACAGGCATTCGCATATCCATCCAAATCAGGTGGGGTTCCCATTCATTCCAAATAGCGATCGCTTCTTTGCCATTCCTAGCTTCTTTCATCTCAAACCCTAACGGTTGTAAGAGTTTAATTAATAATTGGCGATTAATAGGTTTATCATCTACTATTAAGAGTTTATATATAGGTTGCCCTGGTGCAAGTTCTAATACTTTTGGATGTACTTCTAAAGTATTGTTATTGGTTGGTTGACCTAACTTTGCTTGAATATAAAATTTAAAAGTTGTCCCAACTCCTAATTTACTTTCAACAAAAATATCTCCTCCCATTAACTGAATAAACTTGTGACTAATTGCTAAACCTAAACCCGTTCCTTCTTGAGATTCTTTTCCAGCTTGGGCTTGAGAAAAAGCATTAAAAAGTTTGGGTAATTCTGCGGCTGCAATTCCCACTCCTGTATCACAGACTTCAAAATCAAGAGTTAAAATATCTGTAATTTCTTCACTAGTATTATTTACTGTTAAACTAATTGTTCCTTTTTGAGTAAACTTAATGGCATTAGTAATCAAATTAATTAATACTTGCCGGAGTTTTAACTCATCTGTGCAAATATAACATGGGACATTTTCACTACGTTGAAATATTAAATTTAAGCCTTGATTGCTTGCCTGTAAATGTAGCATATCTTCTAAGTCATCTAGCAAGCGATATAGATCGAAATCTCTAGGATTAAGAGTAGTTTTACCCACCTCTATTTTTGATAAATCGAGAATATTATTGATGAGCGTTAGTAAATAATCACCACTGTGATAAATTATCCCGGCATTTTCATAATGCTCGGTAGGCAAGTTTTTCGCGCGTAACATTAACTGAGAAAAACCTAGAATAGCATTGAGGGGCGATCGCAACTCATGACTCATATTCGCAATAAATAAACTTTTAGCTTGATTTGCGACTTCGGCTTTGTCTTTAGCAATGGCTAACTCTGCTGTTCTCTCCTGTACCCGTTGTTCTAAAGTTTCCAAAGATGTTTGTAACTGAAGTGCCATGTTGTTAAACGATTTTGACAGTTGACCTATTTCGTCTTTTGATTTATTTTTGGCACGGATATCTAAGTTACCCGCGGTAAACTGGAAAACTATATTGGTAAGGTGAATTATTGGCTTTGTTAGCACTTGTCCAATAGCAAAAGCGATGATTGTTACTACTCCAGCGATAAATGCAAATAGAAAAATTGTGTTACGAATTTGCTTTTCTACAGGTGCTAAAGCAACGGCAAGGGGTCGGGCAAACAACACAGACCAAGGTTTATATTGCAAACGAGCGATCGCAATTAGATTAACGCGATCGCCTGTTGCTGACAAGGATGCAATTAAATACGACTGTTTATTATCCAATGCTTGTTTAAGTTTGGATTCATTAGTTGCCAATTCTTTGAAAGAAGAATTAGGCAAACGACCTTCCTGTTGCAGTTGAGTTACAACATTATCAGGTAGAGGCACAATTGATTTAAAAAGCAATTCTGGTGCGGTGCTATGTGCGAGATAAATATTATTGTCATCTAAAAGAATTGCAAAAGATTTTTCCCCAGCCCGTTCGGTTTGTCGAGTTACTAACTGCTGAACAACAGTCGCATTATATGAAACACGCAATATACCCAATATATCTCCCTTGGCATTGCGAACCGGACTACTAAAAAATAGGGTAATAAGATCGGGAATTGTCGGCGATCGCTTCATGCTAGAAACAAAAGAGAAACCAGTTTGTAGCGGTTTTTTAAAATAATCTTGAACTGATTCATCTTTGCCAATATTCAGTGTACGTGTATCCAATACATTTTTCCCGTTTAAGTCGAGCAAAGCATAAGAGAGAATATTGAGCATATCTTTGCGACTGAGACGCATTAACGTTTCTGTCGCCAATTGCATTTCGGGGCTACCGTCTCGCTGTTTTGGAGTTAGGCTGAGGTAGCGTGCCAAACCTGGTAAAATCGCCTCTACACGCACGGCATTGAGATTTCCATCAATAAAGGCATCTATTCTGTTAGCGGTTTCGTTAGCCGCCGCAGATAGGGCTTGTCGGGCGTTGTCAGTTAGTGCTTTTTCAGTTGTCTGTTTGTTGATAAATGCCAATAACAGCAACGGAATCAAAGCAACAACGAGAAACGAAGCGATCAACTTTGTACGGATGCCGCCCAAAAAGGAGTGCTGCATAGCTTCAAACTAGGGGGGATTCAAGAAGGAAGAATTGAACAAACTTTTTAGCTCAGGAATACGCGTAATGTTTCCAGAGCGAATAAAAAAGTCTGCATATATCTTGGCAGTTTTGTCAATGGACTTAGGGTTATCAGATTGAAAATATTTTTGATTTTCACCTAAATCAGTTAGGTTTATTCCCTCTAGAGAGAGAGTATTTATCGGAATTTTTAACGCTTTGCTGACGATCGCTTTTCCTTCCTCAACATTTGCTTTCCAGTAGGTCGAAGCTTGCAGCCATCCCTGCACAAATGCACGAATGTCTTCGGGGCGATCGCGGATTGTCTCACCACGAAAGATAATCAAATCTAAAATAAAGCCAGGGGTTTGTTTGCTAGTAAATAGGATATTTCCCCCTAATTTTATCGTTTCAGAGAGATAGGGTTGCCAAGTGTGTCCGGCTTGAATAGTATTATTTTTCAGGCGTTGAGGAATTTCTGAAGCCTCTAATTGAACTAAGTTCACATCATCACTAGTTAAATTGGCAGTTTTCAACATTTCAGTCACGAAAACTTCGCTAAAACCGCCTAGATTTGCACCCAGCTTTTTCCCTTTCAAGTCAGCTACAGTTTTAATTTTTGATTGGGCTACTACCACATCTGCTCCTATTGATTCATCTATAACGATCGCGCCTTGTATATCTGGATTTGCGGCACTCAAGATGATAAAATTTCCCAAGGACGACGTAATCCCATCATACTTACCCGCATTGAAGTTTGCTTGTTCCAATTGGGCGTATTGTGTATGAATTAGTTCCACATCTACCCCTTGGGCTTTGAAGAATCCTTTTTTTTGAGCAATGATGCCTGGAAGCTCTCCAACAAAAGATCCAAATATCACTTTCAATGGAGGGCGTTTTACTTCAGTTGGTACTGAAGTATTACAAGCAAGTAGTAAACAGGCAGTAATGAGAAAAATACTAATGTATCTGAGTAGTTTAAGCATAGAATTTTTGATGTTTTTTAATTATTGTTAATCAAAGATTCTGCTAAATAAACTAATTGTTCAAATTAAATTGCCGTGCAAATTTCGTCAGTGATTATATTAAACGAGTTTTGGTTGTTGGAATTGCTTCAAGATTTAGAAATTCTGACCGCAAGGGCAGCTTGAGAATTTCATTCACAGGTATTGAGCCGCCTTAACAAGGGATTATGCTTCAAATCAATGAAAAAGACTGTAATTGCAAAGAGAGCGATCGCTCTTTTCTACTGTTATATTAGTCTTTAAATAATCCCGTACCCAATCACAACTGTATTTCAGTAGGTTGAGATGGAGAATTTCTTCTAAATCCCACAGAATTACAAGTTGGTCATCTCCGCCAGAGGCAAAGGTTTTACCATCAGGGCTAAAGGCAACACTGCTCACATTAGAAGTATGTCCATTCAGGGTGACGAGTAAAGTACCATCAATTTTCCAGACTTTGATCGTATTGTCAAAACTTGCGGCTGCTAGCATTTGACCATCTGGACTGAATGCTACCCTGGTTAAGCCAATACTTTTACCATCAAAGCTCCTCACCAGAGTGCCATCACGTTTCCAAAGTCGCAGACTACCATCCCCACCTGTAGAGGCAATCAATTGACTATTCGGGCTAATGGCAACCCCAAAAACTTCACTCTTATGCCCTTCTAAGGTGCGATCGGGTTTCTCTAATAGGCGTTCGCTATTTTTTGAAGTCCACAGTTTGATAGTGCCATCAGCACTAGCAGAGGCGATAAACTGCCCATCTGGACTATAAACAATGTCCCAAATTCGCCCTGTATGCGCCTGAATAATTTGCTGGAGTTGAAACTCTCCATTGGAGCCGCGTTGCCAGAGTCTCAGCTTGTAATCAAAACCCACAGTCACTAATCGGTTGCCATCAGGACTGTAGCTAACACCCAAAAGACCGATACCTGGCCCTTCCAGAATGGTTCGCTGATTGCTGTCTAATTGCCACAGTCTTACAACACCCTTAGAACCAACGATCGCTAAAGTTCGACCATCGGGGCTAAAGTCGAGACTAAGCATTCGAGAATCTTCTTCAACAATGGTTTTGACGAGAGAACCATCGCGTCTCCAGAGTTTGACTTCTTTGCCAGCAACGGAAGCTAGCCGTTGCCCATCAGGGCTAAATGCCACCCGCCAGACCATTTCTTGATGGCCATTGAGTAGCTTTATTAAGGGTGAATGGACTCTCCAGAGTTTGATGGTGTTGTCGTGACTGGCAGAGGCAAGAGTTTCTCCATCAGGACTGAAGGCGATGGTTTGAATATTTGAGGTATGCCCCTGCAAAGTTCTTAATAAAGTACCATCTATTCGCCAGAGTTTAACGGTTTTATCAGAACCGCCGGAAGCAATAGTCTGCCCATCAGGGCTAAAGGCTACACCAAATATTTCAGCAGTATGCCCTTTAAAAGTTCTCAGGAGAGTGCCTTCTCGATTCCACAGTCGCACCATCTTATCTGCACCGCCAGACACTAAAGTTTGTCCATCGGGGCTAAAAGCAACACTCCAAATAGTTGCGCTTCCGGCTGTAAATGTTTTGAGCAGCGTTCCATCCAATCGCCAAAGCTGATTCTTGCCGCCTACCATAGAAGAAGCGAGAGTTTGACCATCGGGGCTGAAGGCAATTCCCCACACACCACGCTGATGTTTAAGAGTTCTGATTAAAGTGCCATTTAGTTGCCAAAGCTTGACGCTAAAATCGCCACTGGCAGAAGCGATCGTTTGTCCATCTGGGCTAAAGGCAACTCGCCACACCGCAGATTTATGCCCTTTGAAGATGGTTGACAATTTACCATCGATCGTCCAAAGACGGATAGTGCCATCAATGCCGGCAGCGACTATCCGGCGGCTATCCGGGCTGAAGCGGACGCTTTGTATGGTTGCAGTATGTGGTAGCGTTCTCACCAGTGTTCCATCCCGCTTCCATAGCTTGACTGTGCGATCGATGCTAGATGAGACAATCCACTGACCATCAGCGCTAAAATCAACGCCTAAGACAATCCCTTGATGCCCCGACAAGTGATTGAATTCATCAGCACCGTAGACAGCTTGTTCTAATACTTTGCGGGTTTGGAGATCCAGAGCATTGGCATCTGCCAAATTTTGCAGATCGAGCCGTTGGAATTCCTGTCTGGCTCGGATTGCTTGTACCAGTGCATCTAAGCGTTGATTGGAATTAAAACTACCATTGGAAGCAGCTGCGATCGCTCGTACCTCACTCAGTGATGCTTGTCGATCGGCGTAGAGTGTTGTGAACCCCAAGACAATAACTGCTAGTAAGGCCAAACTTACCCCTAATAGGAGTCGTCGCTGAAGCCGAGCGCTTTTTTGTTCGCTCGCTAATCGCGCTTCAGTTTCTTTGAGTCGTTCTACTTCCATTTTTTGCTGGACTTCCCGACGTTCCAATTCTTGGCTAGCTGCTAAAAATCGATAGTCCAAATCACTGAGACTTTTACGCTGAGTCCAGTCCAAAACCTCTTGTAAGGCATTACCCCGCAGCAGGCGTGACTCATCTTGAAAGCTCGATGCTACCCAAGCATTGAATGGCTGTGAATAAGGGCGCAGATTGTCTAACTGCTTTAACACCCATTCAGTATTGAAAATATGCCGATAGATGGGATTTTTAATTCTGAGATAGCCGTTGTACTTCTCGACCAATCCTGATAGTAAAAGCTCTGTCTGTTCTCGGCTATCATCGGTAGCCACGGGAGATAAAAAAGGACGCAAAGACTGGGAACGCCAAGAGTCGCTAGTGTCTTCATTATTTGCGTCCTCCCATCCCCATTTCCCCTCGTCCTCTATTTCCTGGGTTTGCAATACCTGCTGATAAAGACTCAGCAACCGTCCACTTTGTTGTTGGTTGAAAAGTAAGCGATCGCGAATCGTGCGCAGGTGTTCGGGTTCATCTTGTGATTCCCAGTGTTGGATAATCTGCGATCGCACCAATTCTTCTACCCAATAGGCCTCAGTTTTTGGGGGTAGGAAAATTTTCCGCTCTGATGTCTTTAAGGCAGTTTGGAGAATTAATTGACAGAGTTTTTGAGTGAGAAACGGTTGTCCCCCTGTCCAATAGATCACCTCTTGCAGCACAACTTCTGGTCGCTCAATTGCTCCTTTTAACCCATTTAGCAATGGGCTAGCTTCATGCAATCGAAAGCCGTATAACTCAATAGCTGTTCCAATGTTAAAAGGTGTCCGACGTTTGTCAGCAATTAAATCAGATGGACTGGCGACTCCAAACAATGCAAATCCCAGGCGTTGAAAATTTGGGTCGTGTGCTTGCTGATTGTAGCAATGACGAATCCAGGCAAAAAAATCATTGACCGGAAAATTCAAACTCAGCAAACTATCGATTTCATCAATTAAAATGAAAATGCCTTTAGCTTCGCCGCCTTCTTCAGAATCGCTCTTAACATTTGGCAGCAATATTTCTTCAACAAACTGGTGTAGCTTTTGTACAGGAGAAAGACCTGCTTGCATATTCCACCATTGCTTAAAGTTGACGTGTTCCGCCAGATTTAACCCGTAGAATATGCTGACAATGATTCCTTTATACCATTGTGCTGATGTGGTATCCTCGCTACCCAATTGCGTCACGTCTAAGTAAACACATTTATAGCCTTCTGACTTGAGACGACGACTTATTCGCTGTAGTAGGGATGATTTACCCATTTGGCGAGAGTTGAAGACGTAGCAAAAATCGCCACCTTTTAAACTGGTATAAAGTTTTTCGTCTGCTTGACGCACAACATAAGTGGGATCGTCACTGTGGAGGCTACCGCCAACTTGGTATCTCATGTGCAAAGTGTGATTAGAAAAGGGGGAAATAAAGAAGGAGTCAGAATTCTGAATTCAGGATTTAGAATACTATATCCATGCCACACTATCCCGTCCGTGAAGTGTCTTGTAGAGTAAAACGGTGAGGAATGGGTATGGAGTAGATGCGAGCGCAGATGGAAAAACGACGGCGCAATGGTTTGCCTTTCGCCAAGATTATGATTTACTGATTTTAAATTGGATGTTGACCAAAGTCAGTAGGTTGATTAAATCCGCCAAATTTCTGAAAGCAATTTCGTCTTTGTCTAACCATCGCTAACCTTGACCCGGAAAACATGGCAGATTACTTGAATAAGTACCAAAAGTCTGATAGGAAAACCATACTAATGAGAATTTGGACTATTACTGCTGTGCTAGCTGTTTTTTGGCTAATATCTGGGGTCATCGGTTCTAAGCCAATCAACGCTACTTCTGTTTTGGTAGAAAATGCCATATCATCTCTGCCGTCAACGAATGCAAAACAGATTACTGTCAGTAACACCGAGTTTGGTCTGAAGAGAGTTGACTCCAAAGGAAACGTTACCATTTTCCAGACAAAAAGAGTGCCACTTCAGGAAGGAAATACCTACGGGTGGCGGATTCAACTCAAAAACTACCAAGGTGAAGTGAAATGGCGTGAAGTCTTATATTTACCAAAACCTCCAGAAACTTGGGGTACAGATAATGGTGAAGATTTTTCAATATCAGCAGACGGCAAGACATCTGTAACACGACGCACGCAGTCGGCTTCAGAAGGTGTAATTGAGAATTTTTGGACAATTGCCCCTGGCGATCCAGTTGGTAAGCATAGAATAGAAGTCTATATTGATAACCGTTTGATCGGTACTTTCCAGTTTGAAGTTATTCCAGTTAAGTAGAGATGAAGGGCATTGGGCATGGGGCGTTAGGAGTTATGAGTTATGAGTTATGAGTTATGAGTAATGAGTGCTGAGTTAGGAGTTATTCTCCCTCTGCTCCCCTGCTCCCCTGCTCCCCTGCTCCCCTGCTCCCCATCCTCCCCTGAAGCTGAGGAGTATCTTAGAGATAGAAGTTTGATTCTTGTTAGGTGGCGATCGTGAATACAGAGGAATTTCTGCGATTGATCGAAAAGCAGCGCCCATGCCCTGAGACACTACCAAAAGGGCTGCAAGCAATGTGGTATGACAACAAAGGTGATTGGAACAAAGCTCATGAAATAGTTACAGATGCCAGCGATGCTGACAGTGCCTGGGTTCATGCTTACCTGCACCGCAAAGAAGGCGATTTGAACAATGCCCATTTCTGGTATCAACGCAGTGGTCAACCAGTATTTTCAGGAGAACTAAGCCAGGAATGGGAACAAATAACTTCTATATTGCTAAAGAAGGTGAACGCGACGCATGAATGCTGAAGAATTAAAAAGGCGTTTTGCCGCAGGAGAAAGATATTTTCCAGCCGTCAACTTGAGTCGGGATAAGCTGATTGGAGCCGATTTGCCGGGAATTAATTTATGGGGATCTGACTTGAGTGGAGCTAACTTAGCTAAAGCTAAACTCTGGGGAGCAGATTTGAGTAGAACTAATTTAGCCAAAGCGAATTTGACCAGAGCTAATTTGAGCGGTGCCAATCTGAATGAAGCAAATCTTCGGGGAGCAAAACTCAACTATGCCAAGTTGTATGGAGCTAATCTGACTGGCGCTTACTATGATGAAAGTACGCGGTTTTCTAGAGGTTTTGACCCTATCAGTAAAAATATGCGGAAGGTGTGAAGGGGATTGGGGGCAGAGGGGCAGGGGAGAAATCAATTCAAAATTCAAAATTCAAAATTCAAAATTCACGCATTCAAACATTGTAGAACTTCTGCCTCCTGGCTCCTCTTTCCCCATGCCCAATGCCCAATCTCCTTTAAATAACTGATACATGTTGATGTGAACCATCCATAGACGATATCAACATTTGTTCAAAGACTTTGGAAAGAGCAGTTTGAAAACGCTGACGATGCTTGATTTTGAAAAAAGGTCGAACTATTTCTGCGTAGGCATAGCCTGCCTTAGTCATCGCACTGTTGACTTCTCTATTATCAATAACTCGAATTGCCCGCAGAGTTCCTAGCTGGATTTCTTTTTTTACCATCAACTCAGAAATTCCAGTTGCGCCTACTCCATTTTCAATTGCGGCTTTTGCCATCTCACCACTGGCGAACACTAAAATTACATTCAGTTCGCTGAGGTTGATCCCCCAATTTTGCAACGCTTCTTCAAACCTTTGTTGGGTTCCAGATTCTGGCACCCGCATCACCCAAGGAGTTTGAGTTAATTGGCTTAAATCAATTTCTCCCCACTCAAACCAAGGGTGTTTTTGACCAACTACAATTTGTAAGCGATCGCTCGCTACTATTTCGTACTCCAGAGTATTCTGAAGCGCTGGCTTCACATCACCTTCCACCAAACCTAAATCAAACTGTCCCATCGCTGTACCGACACAAATCGTTTCTGCATTGGCAAGGGTACAGTCAATCTGGATACCAGGATATTGGCTCTTAAACTCACTAATTTTACTTGGTAGCCAGTAGTTACCAATTGTCAGACTCGACCCTAATTTCAATTCACCCCGTTGCAGATTGTTCAATTCTCGCAATCCTCTTTCTGTCAAGGAAACTTGATCGAGAATTTTCTGCGCTTCCACTTGCAGTAATTTACCCGCCTCAGCAATCTCGATATGGCGACCAATCCGATGGAATAGTTTCACACCATATTCTTGCTCTAAGTTGTGGATCGCTGCACTGACAGCAGGTTGTGTAATATAAAGCTCCTCTGCTGCGCGAGTGAAGTGTAAGTTCTGCGCCACAGCTAGAAATATTTTTAGCTGCTCAAGCGTCATTCCAGCCATTTATCGTATCCCTAAGACTTAATGTCAAAATTTTAATCACTTTCATTTATCATTTTGACAAATAAAAGCATTTGATTCTATCGGTTAGTTTGACTAAAGTATAAATCAAAGCTTTTTACTTAGTCATTTGTCATTGGTCATTGGTCATTTGTCATTTGTCCTTTGTAAGTGACCAATGCCCCATGCCTAATTACCAAGCACGAACATAAGGACATCCACAAATGAACGATTTAGTAACTGCAATTACCACAGGGATTACCGCATTCACTGCCACCAACATCGATGATATTGTCATTCTGACGTTGTTTTTTTCACAAATAAGTAAAACGTTTCGCAGTCGTCACATCCTTGCTGGTCAGTATCTCGGTTTTGCAGCATTGATCGTTGCTAGCCTTCCCGGTTTCTTCGGTGGACTAATCATACCGCAGGACTGGATTAGACTACTAGGTTTTATGCCAATAATCATTGGTGTGAGCAGTTTACTAAAACGCGAAGAGGATTCATCTGAGCAAGCTGAAGAAGAAACCGAGCCGTCTTGTCCCTCTATAGTTAGGAGTTTTATTTCTCCACAAACTTGCAATGTAGCCGCGATCGCCTTTGCTAATGGCAGTGATAATATTAGCGTCTATGTGCCCTTGTTTGCCAACTCAGAATTAGACAGTCTGCTGGTGATTATAGGTGTATTCTTTACTCTAGTGAGTGTATGGTGTTATACCGCTTACAAGTTAACCTACTTGCCTGCGATCGCCAACTTTTTAACTGAAAATGGCAATACTTTTGTCCCTTGTATCTTGATTGGTTTGGGCGTATTTATTGTCACCGAAAATGTTACTTGGACTCTTTTATCTGTAGTTTCTAGTTATATATTTTCATTAGTTTTAGGTTTCAATACTCAGCCGTCAAGTGAAAAACAAGAAAAATTAAGTGTCTAATAAAGAGGTGCATCATCAATTTTCTGAGCAAAACAAATTCTCAACGGCAAAATATCTTACCCATCAACAGGAATCAAAACATGAAAATCTGGAAATCTCTGCTAATTGTCTTAATGATTGTCGCTAATCTAGCCTTTGCTCAACCTTCTTTTGCTGATAGACCAAAATTTAGCAAAAACCCTGATTATATCGAAGTCACTAAAGCTCTTAAGCAACTCTCTCAGACAAAAGATGCCCAAACTCAAGTTGAAGGTCTGACACCAGAAGAAATTCAAAAAAGAACCGAGGAATTAACACTGCAAAAATATGCTTTAGAGACGGGAATCAATTGGGGTCAATGCAACAACCAAACAGGTAATACCATAGCGGTATACGGTAAAAGACCAAATGATGAAGAAGATGAAGATGCCGTATACGAGAATGGTCTATATTTTCTAGCTGATGGTCAATCCACTAAAAATAACTGGGATTGTGATGGCATCTATCTACCGAATGATGTCCAGGTAGAAAATTTCACCTCTAGTCCTAATGGACAAGGTGAAGAATTGACAGGAGCGGCGGCTCTGAAGATCCTTGATGGAACTCAGCTGGTAATTAAGAGGAATCCAGATACTGCTGCGATTGAATTGAATGTCCCGACTGTAAAAGTTGTTAACAGCAAAAAGGCTAACTGGTTTATCCCAGATATATCGCAGGATCTAATAAATACACGAGTTCCTAATGCGCCTAGCAATCAGTCTTGAAATAGAACTGCATAGTCTATTTTTGAATGATTGTTCTGAATTTAAATAGGGTGACAGCCAAAATCAGAGAAGAACAGGACAAACACTGGTGAAACATCTCTCTGATCTTGGCTCTTTTTTTTTGAATTTATCTATCCTCAATTTTAGGCTTGTTTTATTTTGATATCTGCATTAAAATTAATTTTGGAAAAAATGTACAATCACAACAGGCATATTTCAGTAGCGCAACTATTGTGCTGGGTGCAAGTCATCTGGAAAGAGATTTTCTACTACCTTCGCATTTTTTTGATCGGAGCCGCTTTGGGGATAAGGGTGTTATTGATGCAGTTAAAATTGAAACCTACAGAAGAAGAAAAAGATAAAAAAAAGCCAGGACGACTGAATCCGTCTAGAATCCGAGATCACTTGGCAAATGAGCGTACCTACCTCGCTTGGATGCGGACAGGAATCGCTCTTTTAGGTTTTGGTGTCGTCATTGTGCGTCTGCGTGCCTTCCATGTACCTTTAGTACCCCGTCCTGGCAACGGCTGGAAGTTAGGTTTAGTCTTCTCGCTGGTGGGTTTAATCACGGTGTGGCTGTCAACAGTACATTATTTTGCTGTCCGTCGTGATATCGAAGAAGATACTTACGAACCAACAGACCGATGGGTGTTGCTGTTCAGTCTCGCTGTGATGATTCTCGGAACTGGGGTAATCTATTTTGTTTTTACAACTTCTTTAGATCCAATGAGTCCAGTTATCCCTGAGTAATAGTATTTTTAAAACCGCACTTTGTATAACTCGAATAATTCCCCTGATTTATGCGTTACGACTTTAGCACCAGCGGCCTTAATTGTTTTTTCCCACTTAGCCAAAGGCTCTAAAAACACCTCAGCCCCTAAATAGGTTTCTAGAACTGCCCAATCTTCCGCTAAAGGCTGTTCTGGATTGAGAACGTCAAATACAAAATGTCCACCTGGTTTTAACACCCGCTTGACTTCTAGTAGTACGGCATCCCAATATTCGAGGGGAAAATAGCAGCTAAATCCGGTGGCGATCGCTAAATCAAATTGCTCTGATGGGTAGTTTAACTGATGAGCTGCTCCCAACTCAACCCCTTTGAACAGCTTAGAATTCAACTGCGGCCCGCGAGAATTCAGGGTATCGCGTGCCACATTACTGATTTCTTGCCCATGAAAAAACGCTTGCCAATCCCGCCAAGGATAGATTAAAAAGCTGATCCCACAGCCAATATCTATACAGTGTTGATTTTTTTGAGGTTTAGCAATTTCCCAAAAAGGGGAAGCAATTCTTCCTGAGAAACTCCCAGCAATCCACTCGCTAAATATCGGCATCGCCTGTACTTCTGCTGGGAGTTCAAAGGTTTCACGTTGATATTCTCGGTTAAAGCGATAGGCTATTTGGGCTAATCTTTCGTCCCAGTTGGTTGATTTGGGTGAACTAAAGAGATTTTGAAACTGAGAATCGGACTTTTTAGACATTTAGGTTTTTGCTACTCTTTCTAAGAATTGTAGTCAAATTTGCCAAGCGATCGCTTACAGCGGGTGGGTGCGCCATCGTACCCCCATTCAATCTCCTGCTATTTGTTCAAAGTCATGAGTATTAATGACTAATGACTAATAGACCTCTTGCAAAAATCCTTAAATCACCCCTCCCCAACCCTCCCCTTATAAAGGGGAGGGGGCAAGATTTTAAGTTTCCCCCCTTTATAAGGTGGGATTGATTAAGGGGGATCTATTCGACTTATGTAAGAGGTCTAATGACCAATGACAAATGACCAATGACTAATGACAAATGACAAATGACTAATGACTCCTACTCAACTTTTTCATACCAGATACCTACTTTCTCAAAAGCACCATAAGCAAGCTTCAGAAAATTCACTATTCTCTGTTTTCCAATTATCCCAAATTCTTTATATTCTCTAGCCTCTGCAAAAGTCAGGCGATTTTGGTCAATTATGTTTCTTTCTCTGTATGCTAACTTCGGAAAATCTATAACTTTTATCTGATATTTATTTACTATGTTCTGATAGTTGGAGTCTGACTCTAGATGCTCCCAATCATCACACAGCCCTAAATTCCTCACCAGAATATGAGGGATTTTATCACCGTAAGTATTCACTGACTGAGCAAACAGGTTGATGCTGTCGTATCCTCCTGTCGATACAAACCATTTGCAAAACAGAACTCCCTGCGAACTTCCTAATTCAAGTAATTGATTAGATTCAATCCACCCTTGTACTGCTCTATGCGATTGTGCAGATAAATTCACAATTACTGGCTTCTCTATTGCCCACTCAAATATTCTATCTGCTTTATTTGCCTGTCTTTCATTCTCACTAAACACTGCATATTTACATATCTCCTTATATACCCCTGCGACATCTGGATTTGATCTATCTGTCTCCACTGGTACAAATGGGATTCTCTTATCCAGACAATACTGAATCATTGTCCTGGCAAAGAGAGATTTTCCTACCCCGCCTTTTTCACCATCTACAAAATGAATCGTCGGCATTACAGCCACCTCTAATAGTTATTAAAGTCTGATATATCTTTCCCAAACTAAGAACTTTTTGGCCATTGCCCCCAAGTATTTTGGTGGTTTTATGAGAAAGTATAGCCGTGATTTGGATATATTCCAACAGTCTCATTTTACACAGGCGAAGTCCGTCTGCGTGGACTAAGACAAAACAAGAGGCTTAAGCCCCTTGTTGTAAGTTGATTGAGAACTAAAAACCGAAAATTTAGGTTTTCAGACATTCTTTACAACAAGAATTAGGAATTTTTAGAAGAAATTGCCTTGGGATGTTGTTTAAAATAAGCCTGGAGTTACTTGCAGATTAACACTATGGCAGAAATTCAGTTGGCGATCACGGGAGAAGATGCGATCGCAGCAACAGAGGCGCTTTTGGCAATTCCTGGTATATCTGGTAACTATGCAGTGAGTTCAGATGCACCGGAAAGAGAAGGAGTAACAGCAACAGTTGCTACCATCGTTGGTATTGTTGGGGGTGCGATCGCCATTGCTGAACAAATCCGCAAGTGGTATCAAGAGTATAAAGCTAAACAGTCTGGTAAAAGAATTGAAAAGGTGTTGATTGTCGGGCGCAATGGCAGGCGACTTCTTTTAGAGGATGCAACCCTGGAAGAGATTCGCCAAATTTTAGAATCGTAGAGACGGAATTGGGGGTGGTAGACTTGGGGTAAATACTGAAGTCTCAAGATTGAGAACGTGCAAACCCTCCACCTCGACCTCAAACAAGTTGATGAGAATTACGTAGAGCTACGTTACTTTATTGATAATCCAAACAAGTACGAAAAGCGATCGCTCTGTTTAACAGAAGTCGCCGACTTGATTAAGTTGGCTGAGAGAGATTATTACGTTTCGTTTTTCCCAGAGGATTATACGGTAACTGGACGGCGGTTGTATAACTGGTTGGATGGGAGCGATCGCTGGCTGCAACCCTTGCTAGATAAGTATCGGCGTGAGGGGATTGTGTTAGCGATCGCCGTAACAGAAAAGCTCGCCCATCTGCCTTGGGAAGTGCTGCACGATGGCAATAGTTTTTTAGTGCAGCGTGTCCCGGCTATTGTCCCAGTGCGGTGGGTGTCGGATAGCACGGTAAAAAAATTGACCATTGACGGGGAAGCAGAAAATCGGGCGCTGCAAGTTTTGTTTATGGCGACTTCGCCGTTGAATGTCGAGCCTGTACTGGATTTTGAGGGAGAGGAAGCGCGGATTTTGGAGGCGACAAAGCGGCAACCTTTAGCGCTGACAGTGGAAGAAAGCGGCTGTTTGTCGGAGTTGGGTTATTTAGTCGATGGTTACGACGGGGATTATTTTGATGTTTTACACCTGACGGGTCATGCTACTTTACAAGATGGGCAACCTCGCTTTATTACAGAAACGGCAACAGGTGAAGCTTTCTATGCCAGTGCTGGAGATATCGCCCAAGAATTACAATTTCGATTGCCTAAACTCATTTTCCTCTCTGGTTGTCGCACTGGGCAAGCTGGTAATGGCGGTTCTGTGCCGTCAATGGCTGAAGAATTGCTCAAATCGGGTGCAAAAGCGGTTTTGGGTTGGGGTCAAAAGGTTTTAGATGCTGATGCTACAGCCGCAGCAGCCGCATTATATGAGGAATTATCAGCCGGAAAGCAAATCATCGAAGCTGTTGCTTGTACTTATCAAGCATTAATTAAGAACAAGGCGCGGGATTGGCATTTATTGCGGGTGTATGCAGCAGGTAATTTACCAAGTTCATTAGTTACACCTTTGCGGACTCGCGGACGGAAACCAGCACCACCGCTTTCTGTTTCTACCCAGTTTTTAGATCCTGCGGGTAAGGTGAAAGTCCCGACGCGGGAGAGTTTTGTTGGTCGTCGTCGGCAATTGCAAAGTTGTTTACGGGTGCTGAGTCAACCAAGCGATGAAGTTGGGGTGTTGATTCATGGAATGGGCGGTTTGGGTAAAAGTAGTTTAGCAGCTAGGCTGTGCGACAGACTGCCGAATTTTGAGCGCGTTGTCTGGGTGGGGAGAATCGATGAAGCGAGTTTGGTGAATCGCTTGGCGGAAAAGTTAGATGACAACGAACAACGCAAAAGCCTACAAAATTACGATGAAGAATTGAGATTTCGGCTGCGGCGAGTTTTTCAGCAGTTGCATGAGGAAGCAAAGCCGATTTTGTTGGTGCTGGATGACTTTGAAGTGAATTTAGAATTGACCTCACCCCCAACCCCTCTCCGAAGCGGAGAGGGGAGTCAAGTTCCCCCATTCCCTCGTAGGGAAGGGGGGTTAGGGGGGTTAGGTCGTTTGCAAACGGAAGCAGCAGAGGTAATGAAAGCTGTAGTTTGGGCAATTAGAGAAAATTTTACTTCCCACCGCATCATTATTACTTGCCGTTACGATTTTGAATTTACTCAGTTGCAGCATTTCTATAAACAGCCGTTGGATGCACTGCAAGGCGCAGATTTGCAAAAAAAGTTTAGTCGCCTCACAGCCTTTAGTGCTAAATCTCAGGTGGATGAGGCGTTAAAATTCCAGGCGCAGAAGTTGGCTGATGGGAATCCCCGCTTGCTGGAATGGTTGGATAAATTGTTAGCACCCCACCCCCTAACCCCCTCCCCGCAGGCGAGGAGGGGGAATGATGAAAGTGTTGATGTGGCGGCAATTTTGAATCGGTTAGCAGCAGATCCGGTGGAGTTGCGAGAGCAAGTTTTAGCAGAGGCGTTGCTGGAACAGATGGATACGATTATGCAGGAGATGTTGTCACGGGGTTTGGTGTTTGAGTTGCCAGTACCGAGGGAAGCTTTAGCCGCAGTTTGTGAGAATATCCCC
This sequence comes from Nostoc sp. DedQUE05, assembly GCF_034530955.1. NCBI lineage: Bacteria > Bacillati > Cyanobacteriota > Cyanophyceae > Nostocales > Nostocaceae > Nostoc > Nostoc sp. DedQUE05. The sequence continues at coordinate 190,138 of NZ_JAVRCB010000008.1, forward strand.
AATTTGGAAGATTATATTAATCGGGCGGTGGCGTTGGGGCTGTTGGAAGTGAATCATGATGAGGCGTTACGAGTGCCACGCATTTTGCCCCTACTTTTAATACAAGATAAAAATTTATACAATTTAGCTGTAAAGATCCTCAATCAAATTTGGCGAGTAGAAACAGAAGGTAATCTAACAGAAGATAAATGTATTGAAATTCATAGATTGGCTTTATTAGGTGGAGAAAAAAATATAGCTATTGAAACTTGTTCTGCTCTTGCCTTTTTTAGACAAGGATTGAGCCTCTATCGTGATGCGGTTAATATCTGTCAAGTTACTTTAGAAATTTTTAAAGATTGGAGTATTTTGAATGAACTGGCGCGTGCAGAAAAACAACTTGGTGATACTAAAAACGCATTGTACCACTATCATAAAGCTTTAAAGCTATGCCCCCTATATAATAAAAAACAAAGGGCAACAATCCTACATAATTTATCCATTATTTATATTGAGACAGGTAAACAAAAACAAGCCATTTACTTTAATAAAAAATCTTGGAAAATTTCTCAGGAAATTAATAACTATGAAAATTTAATGATGGTTTCTCATGGAATGGCAATTATTTATACACAGCAAGGTAAACTAGATGAAGCTATTGAATATTACGAAAAAGCTTTAGAAGCTGCTAATAGAATTGAAGAAGAAGTAGTTGTAACTCAAAAACCTAGATATAAAGCAGTTTGCCTTAATAACATCGCTTATATCCATACATTAAATGGGCATTTTGAGGCAGCAATTTCTTTATATGAAAAATCTATTCAAGTAATGGAAGAATTAGGAGATATTAAAAATCAGGCAGTGACGCTAAACAACATTGCTCAAATTTATATATCACAAGGATTAATTAATCAAGCTGTACCTTTTATTTTACAATCTCTGACATTAAAAGAGAGCATTGGAGACCTAAAAGGACAGTCAGCATCGTTACATAATTTAGCTCATATACATATTATACAAGGGCAAGTTGATCAAGGAATAGCTTTATGTGAAAAAGCCCTCCAAATTTCACGGCAAATCCATGATACTGAAGGTCAAGGGTATTCTCTGATGATGCTTGGACAAATAGTCGCTATAAAAAGAAGCTTTTCCGTGGGCATGGGCTATTTACATGAGGCTATCAATATCTTCCAACAACTAAATTCTCCGCATACAAAGAAAGTACAAGCAATTATTGATTACTTATTATCCACGAGGCTTTGAACTCCATTAATGAGTCTTTGATACTCATTAAAGAGGTTCTGAACTCCATTAATGAGTCTTTGATACTCGTTCACCAGTTTTTTAGACTTGTGGCTTGGTTGTCGGAGATTGCGATCGCCATAATTCACCCCAAAGCACATCCTAAACCAAAGAATCTGGATCTGCACCAAGCACTCTGAGACATTCTGCTAGCATTTCCAGTGATTTTCTTTACCTTCACTGAACACGCAAACATACTTAATTCGTAACGTAATATTCTGAGTAAAAGGCTCATTTAGATGAGCCTTTTACAGAGAAAAGAGATATTAGCCTAAATCGAAAAGCAAGATTTCGCCGCCGATGTTGGTGCTAATTTCTAACTGTTCTTCGCCGTTGATTTGTACACCATCACCTGCTCTGAGTTCTTCGCCATTTAGGTTAACTATGCCTTTGGCTACTTGTAACCAGGCATAGCGATCGCTTTTAACTTGATGATTAACAACATCACCTGACTCTAAAACAGATGTGTATAAATCAACATCTTGGTAAATTGTCACAGCACCATCGCGCCCATCTCTAGCAGCAATTAAGCGTAATTTGCCAAGCTTTTCTTCTAGAGGAAAAGCTTTTTGTTCATATCTTGGTGCTAACCCTTCTCGTTCGGGAAGAATCCAGATTTGTAGTAAGTGTAGTGGTTCAGTTGGTGAAGGATTAAATTCACTGTGGCTGATTCCAGTACCAGCGCTCATAATTTGGGCATCACCAGGGCGAATTACCGAGCCAGTACCCAAGCTGTCTTTATGCTCTACAGCACCTTCTAAGACATAAGTGAGGATTTCCATGTCACGATGGCTATGGGTAGGAAATCCAGCACCAGGGGCGATGCGATCGTCGTTAATTACTCGCAGAGAGCGAAATCCCATGCGGTTGGGATCGTAAAAACTACCGAAAGAAAATGTGTGATAACTATCGAGCCAGCCCATTTTCGCATGACCACGGGCATTGCGATCGTGAATTAGGTGGGTAATTGTATTTTGAGACATAAATTTACCTCGTTGTTAATGAGTATTTAGAGACGCAATTCATCGCATCTGTACAATAGTTAGGAATCAGAATTGAACTAGCATTTATTTTCAGTAACCTAATAACTTCTTCAAGTTGAAGCATTAATCTTGATGTATTACTTGTCGAAGATATTTGTGAATTTTTTGACCTAGTTTTTAACTATTTCAATAGTAAAGTATATACATATAAATGAAAAGTACGCACTTAAAAGTGACGTACTTACCAAAAAGATACTATTAGATTTACGAAAGACTACTTTTCTCAGAAGTGCTTACTTTACACCAGCAGGAATCTTCTGAGTTTTAGTAGCAGCCGCTTTACCATTCTCTCCTTTAATTTCTGCTACTTGCAGATGAGCTTCTAAGAACCAGAGTCGTTTGTCAATGGCGCGAGAAATTTCGGTGTAAAGATCGGCGGTATCGAGGTCGCCTAATTCATCATTTTTATCGATCGCTTCCCGGAGATGTTTAGCATATAATGCATAACGATCTGACAGAGCTGTTACGTGGTCTTTACCATCCAAAATATCTAAGGGGTATTCTGGCAGGATGGAATTACTAGCTGCGGCGCGGGCTGTTCCGAAAGCGTATCCGCCTAAAGCTGTGACACGTTCAGCCACCATATCGATGTATCCTTCCAATTCCCCAGCAAGTTCATCAAATAATAAGTGTAACTGGTAAAAGTCAGTACCTTTAACATTCCAGTGCGCTTGCTTTGCTTGGGTTTTTAGATCGGAAGTAGCTGCCAAAGTTTGGTTGAGAAGTACTACGATTTGCACTCGCGCTTCGGCGGGAATGTCAATGCGGGTAGGGTACAAACGTGATGTAATGCTGTTGTCGCTCATGATTCTACGTTGTTAATGCCTTTTAAATTCAACTTTACAGAATTGTTTGGTTTGGCGAAACTCTCTGACGATGGATTGAATTAATGCCTGAATATGTTACTGTTTATAACTGTTAGTTAAATACGATGGTTTTCTATGGTATTGAATGTACCACCGAAAAGGCGATCGCGAATTATGTCATTGTGCAAAAAGTCATGGGGAAAACCCAATTCAATTTGACTGATTTCATCTAACCGTTGCAGATGTTCTGGCGAAAGTGTGACTTCTATTGAAGCTAAGTTATCTTGAAACTGCGATAATTTACGTGCGCCAATAATCGGAATAATCACACCACTTTGAGCGCGTAACCAAGCTAATGCTACCTGTGAAGGTGTACGATCAATTTCTGCTGCAACTTGACTTACCACTTCAGCGATCGCTAAATTCTTCTCAGAAATACCTCCACCCAAAGTTTCGAGTCGCCCTTGTTCAGCGCCTCCTTGAGGAGACTGATTATATTTACCTGTCAACACACCACCACCCAAGGGCGACCACGGTGTTACTGCTAAATCGAAGGCTTTAGCTAGCGGTAGCAAATCTCGTTCTGGTGTTCGCTGAATCAAACTATACTCAATTTGCAGGGCGACAAACTGCGTCCATCCTTGATAATGGGCGATGGTATTTGCTTGGGAAACGATCCAAGCGGGTGTGTCAGAAATGCCGATGTAAAGTACTTTACCTTGACGCACTACATCATCAAGCGATCGCAAGACTTCTTCAATTGGTGTTGTGAAATCCCAAGCGTGCAACCAGAATAAATCAATGTAATCAGTATTCAACCGTTTGAGACTACCTTCCAAAGACTGAATTAAATTTTTGCGATGGTTTCCACTGGCGTTAGGGTCACCCTTTCGATCGTTCATCCGCAAGGGAAAGGAATATTTTGTCGCAACTACAAAGCGTTCGCGTTCTTTAGCAATCAACTCGCCAACAATTTTTTCACTGCTACCATCGGTATAACCGTTGGCGGTGTCAATGAAATTTCCGCCTGCTTCTGCATAGCTATCAAAGATTTTCCGACTTTCGTCAACAGATGCACCCCAACCCCAATCTTCACCAAAGGTCATGGTTCCCAAGGAGAGTTCAGAGACTCTTAACCCGCTTTTACCCAAGAGTTTGTATCTCATGAATATTTTCTCATTAATGAAAAAACTATGGCATTTACCATTCCAAGGGCATGGTAACTGGAAATCGGGGACGATGTTTGAAGACAAACCGTTTAGTATTTGTATTGTCGTGCTATTTAAATACGGCGATCGCTTTGTAATACTACTTGGATTAAGGCTAAAAAATAAAAATGTGTAGGTTACGCTTTAGCGTAACCCAACCTACAAAAATAAATTATTAAATATACTTTTGTTTTAATAATATAGATTTTTTTGCTAAAAAATAAGAATGTTAATTGTTTTTGGTAAGAGTAATCTATATAAACATTTTATAGTCCTTTGTAAACTATGATTGTAGGGCTTTCATGCTGTATAAAAGCATCGTAATATAAATTAAAAAATGGATTGTTTTAGGATTTTATTAATTATCCTGCGATCGCAGACTATGCTGTAGGGGCATAGCAATGCTGTATAATCAGCTTACGTCAAGTCAAAACAAGACATAATGACCTATACCTCGCCCAAACTGCTTACCTTCGAGGAATTTATAGCTCAATATGGCGATAATACACGCTACGAATTAATCGACGGACAACTAAGAGACATGGAACCTACAGGGCCACACGAAGCTGTTGCTGGTAGTATTGCTGGTAGAATCTATGTCGAAATTTTTAATTCTAATTTCAACTGGCTAGTTCCAAAAACTTGTCTAATTAAACCGCCTGCGGCTGAAGCCACAGCACTGCGTCCTGATGTAATTGTTTTAGATAAAGCAGAACTTAGTAAAGAACCACTTTGGCAAAAAGAACCAATAATTTGTAACGGCAATACAATCAAACTTGTTGCTGAAGTTGTGAGTACTAATTGGCAAGATGATTATGCAAGAAAAGTGGAAGAATACGCTTTTCTTAACATCCCAGAATATTGGATTGTGGACTTTCGTGGCTTGGGTGGTTTGCAGTTTATCGGCAATCCTAAACAACCAACATTTACGATTTGTCAGTTAGTTAATGGTGTGTACCAGCAACAACAATATCGCTTAGGAGATACTATTTCTTCTGGTGTCTTGCCAAATTTACAACTAAAGCTAGACGACATTATGCATATTTAAACTGGAGACTGGTTCGGTGAGGCAAGAGCGATCGCTACGGTTTTCTAAGCTAGAATACCAAAGTTGTGTTTTAGATATAGCAGTTGCCAGGTAGATTAGGACATAATGACAAGCGTAAATCTCAGGAA